>NZ_DAIUJO010000057.1:0-24543 GCF_036848755.1 Sinomonas sp.
CCCGGGATCTCGGGGGTGTAGAAGAGGATGCGGAACACGCCCTCCATCCTAGGCGCCTGCGGTTCCGATCCTTGCGGCCCCTACCTAATGCAGCCCCGTGAGCCGATCTAGTGGAGGCCCGTCAGGAGCCGGGCGAGGGCCGGCACGTAGACGACGTTCGGCTGCGGCCCGGACGCGAGGAAGAACTTGAGCTCGCGGACGAACTTGGAGGCGTTGAGCGGCTCGACCCCTCCCGTCACGCTCCGGTGCACATCGATGACCGGCTGGTGCATGCTGGGGTCCGGAGTCTGGACGAGCACGAAGCCGTGCACGTTGAGCTCTGGGAAGACTTCCTGGAAATACCGCACCTGGCCAGCAAGCAGCGGGGGAGCGGCCGCACGACCGCCGTGCAGGAGGTGGATGCCGTCCCACGCGTAGTTGCCGACCGGAACCAGCATCGAGTCGACCAGTGCGAGCCGGTACCCCGCGAGGACGGCGTGCGCTACGTAGGAGTTGCCGTCGGGTGAGCGGAGGCCGTTGACAAGGCGCGCGGAGGGGATCTCGGCGAGGATGTTGCGGCGGATGAGGGCCGCAGTGCGCTGCTCTCGCTCGATCCGAGCTGCCGCACCGAAGATTCCCCGGCGTCGCGGCTCGCCGTGTTCGGGGCGCCGGGCCAGGTCGCGCGGGAGGAGCGGGACGACGCCCTCCGAGAACGGCGGCTCGTACACGGCCGGTTCGCCGGCGAGGTTTCGCTGGGGTCGGCTTCCGGCGGCGCGGCGGTGGGCGGTGAAGCCTGGGCTGGCGTACGACGGCGGGCGCGCGCCGCCGTCGTCCGTCCCACCGGGACCAGCGCTCCAGGCGCCGGGGACGGGCTCCTGCTGGGGTGACGCAGCGAAGTAGCTGCGGTTGTACGACTCTCGGCGCTGGGGGTCGGAGAGCACCTCGTACGCGAGGGTCACGCGCCGGAAGTCCGCTGGATCCCCGCCGTGATCGGGGTGATGGACACGGGCGGCCCGGCGATAGGCGGCCTTGATCTCCTGCAGTGAGGCCGTGACGGGGACGCCAAGCACCTCATAGTGGGAGGGCAGGCCGGACGTCATGGCTCAATCCTAGGCGGCGCGGGTTCTGGCCGTTCGCAAGCCGGACTGCGGCCTACAGTGGAAGGGTGTCCGTGTATCTTGACCACGCCGCCACGACTCCCGTGACGCCCCACGCGCTCGCTGCGTTCACCGAGCAGGCCGCGCGGGGTGGCAACCCGTCTTCCCTCCACGCTGCAGGCCAGAGGGCGCGCCGCGCGCTCGAGGACGCACGCGAGTCGCTCGCAGCATCGCTCGGCGCCCATCCTTCCGAGGTGGTCTTCACTTCGGGAGGCACGGAGGCCGACAACCTTGCGGTCAAGGGGCTCTTCTGGTCACGTCGGGACGCGGATCCGCGTCGTACCCGCATCCTCTGCTCGAGCGTCGAGCATCACGCCGTCATGGACACCGTCGAATGGCTCGAACGGCACGAGGGCGCGGAAGCGGTCTGGCTCCCGAGCGACCCCGGGGGGATCACGGATCTCGACGCCGTCCGCGCCGAGCTCGAGCGCGATGCCGAGAGCGTTGCTCTCGTGGCCGTCATGTGGGCCAACAACGAGGTAGGGGCGCTCCAACCCGTGGCCGAGATCGCCGCGCTCGCCGCCGAACACGGCATCCCGGTGCACTCGGACGCGGTCCAGGCGTTCGGCCACGTGGGGGTCGACTTCGCTTCCTCAGGGCTCGCGACGATGGCCGTGAGCGGACACAAGATCGGAGCGCCGGTAGGCGTGGGCGCCCTCGTCGTCCGGCGGGATGCAACGGTCACCCCGGTTCAGCATGGGGGCGGCCAGCAGCGCGGCCTCCGTTCCGGGACCCTCGATGCGGCCGGCGCCTCGGCGTTCGCTGCCGCGGCGGCCGACGCCGTCGGCCGGCTGGGGCTGGAGATGCCGCGCCTCACCGCACTTCGGGACCGGCTCGTCGAAGGCGTCCGCGCAGCGGTCCCCGATGCTCGCCTGAGCGGCCCGTCCGACGCCGCGCTCCGGCTCCCGGGAATCGCCCACTTCACCTTCCCCGGGTGCGAAGGCGATTCCCTTCTCTTCCTGCTCGACATGATGGGCGTCGAGGCTTCGACCGGCTCGGCGTGCACGGCGGGCGTCCCGCGGCCCTCGCACGTCCTGCTCGCGATGGGCCTGAGCGAGGCCGAAGCTCGGGGCGCCCAGCGATTCAGCCTCGGCTGGTCGTCGACCGAGGCGGACGTCGAGGCGCTCCTCGCCGTCGTCGGCCGCGCATTCGAGCAGGCCCGCCAAGCAGGGATGGCCGGGCACGAGAGCGGGATCAGGACGGCGTCGACGCGCTAGGCAGGGAACGCCCGCAGCTCAGCCCACGAGTTCCGCGAGCGGCACGTCCGGGTCCGCGAGACGCGCCTCGTCGACGACGGTTCGCGAGGCGATGAGCGCTTTGAGGGCCTTCTGTGAACGCGGTGCGTTGACGTTCATCGCCGCGACGACCTGCCCGTCGCGGAGCCAGAACGCGACGAAGCCCTCGAGCCCCGATTCGACGGTCTCGATCGAGCCGCGGAGTACAAGCTTCGCGCCACGGGCTCGTTGCGTGTACCCGGAGTATTCGAGGCTGACGCCGAACTGGTCTGTGTAGAAGTAGGGCGCGATGTCGAGAGCCGCAGGGAGCCCGAGCATCGACTTCGCGGCCACCTTGCCGCCGTTGAGGGCGTTGGACCAGTGCTCGCTGCGCACATGGTCTCCCGTGAAGGGCTGGAGCGAGTTGGCGACGTCGCCTGCCGCGAATACTCCTTCCGCGGAGCTGCGGAGCGACGCGTCCACGACGATACCGTTTCCGATGAGCAGACCCGCACCCTGCGCCAGGGCCGTGTCGGGGACGACGCCGACGGCGACGAGTACGAGGTCCGCGCCCAGACGCTCCCCGGCGTCGGTGACGAGGCAGCGGACACAGCCGGCGTTGTCGGCCGCCAGCGCGTCGCTGGAGGCCTTGAGCTCGACCGGATGCGCCCGCACTCGGAAATCGACCCCCTCTGCCTCGTGCAGCCTGCGGAAGTAGTCTCCAAGCTCGGGCTCGAGCTGCCCCAGGGGCGTCCTGGCCCGCCCGACCACGGTGACCTCGTTGCCGTAAGTCCGGGCGGCCGCCGCAACCTCCATGCCAATCCAGCCTGAGCCCACAATCACGACGCGCTTCCCGCCCTCCGCGAGCTGGGACCGCAGCGCGAGTGAGTCCTCGAAGCGACGCAACGTCACGACGCCTTCGAGCTGGGCGCCGGGCACGCCGAGCGTGCGCGGCTGCGCTCCGGTCGCAAGCAGGAGGGCGCGGTAGTGGAGGAGCTCCCCGTTCGCGAGCGCGGCGACCCGGGCGGCAGGTAGAACCTGGCTCACAGTCTGGCCGAGGCGGAGCTCGACGCCGTTCTCGGCGTACCAGCCCGCAGGGTTGACGGCGGTGTCCTCCTCAGTGGCCTTGCCGAGCAGGAATTCCTTCGAGAGAGGCGGGCGCAGATACGGTTCGCGGTGTTCCGTCCCGACGATCGTGATGGGGCCGTCCCAGCCCTCGGAACGGAGGGCCTTGGCGGCGCTCGCGGCCGCGAGGCCGCCGCCGGCGATCACCATGCCGTGCTCGTCCATGAGCATCCTCCTCGCGGAGCCGTCGCAGGGCCCGACTCGAGCCGACTGGCCCCCGTCGCTAGAATAGACCGGTGCGAGTTCTGGCAGCCATGAGTGGGGGAGTGGATTCGGCCGTCGCCGCTGCCCGCGCCGTCGAGGCCGGCCACGACGTCGTCGGCGTCCATCTCGCCCTCTCCCGGATGCCCGGCACCCTCCGCACCGGCAGCCGCGGCTGCTGCACGATCGAGGACTCGAACGATGCCTGGCGGGCGTGCGACAAGCTCGGGATCCCGTTCTACGTGTGGGACTTCTCCGAGCGGTTCAAAGCGGACGTCGTCGATGACTTCGTCGCGGAATACGCTGCGGGGCGAACCCCCAACCCCTGCATGCGCTGCAACGAGCGGATCAAGTTCGCTGCCCTCCTCGAGAAGGCGCTGGCTCTCGGCTTCGATGCCGTCTGCACCGGCCATTACGCCAAGGTGGTCCGCGATGCCGCCGGAAATCCTGAGCTCCATCGGGCTGCTGACTGGGCCAAGGACCAGTCCTACGTCCTCGGCGTCCTGACTCGCGAGCAGCTTGAGCATTGCCTCTTCCCGCTTGCGGATACGCCCTCGAAGGCCGAGGTCCGGGCGGAGGCCGAGCGGCGCGGGCTCTCCGTCGCGAAGAAGCCTGACAGCCACGACATCTGCTTCATCTCCGACGGCGACACCCGCGGATGGCTTGCCGACAAGATCGAGATGGCTCCGGGGGACATCCTCGACGAGGCCGGACAGAAGGTCGGCGAGCACGACGGCGCGAACGCCTTCACCGTCGGCCAGCGCCGCGGCCTCCGCCTCGGGCGTCCCGCTCCCGACGGCAAGCCCAGATTCGTCCTCGAAGTGCGGCCCAAGGACAACACGGTCGTCGTAGGCCCCGAGCAGCTCCTGGCGGTGGACGAGATCCGTGGGATCCGCATTTCCTGGGCCGGCGTTCCGCTCGCCGAGGCCGCTTCGGGGGAGGAATTCGTGTGCGCGGCGCAGGTCCGCGCGCACGGCGATGCGCTCTCGGCGAGGGCGCGCGTGGTCCTAGCCGGAGGGGCGCAGGGCGCGGAGAGCGACGAGGGCGCGGAGAGCGACGAGGGCGCGGACGACGGCGAACTTGTCGTTACGCTCGACGAGCCCCTCCGGGGGGTCGCGCCCGGGCAGACGATCGTGCTGTATCAGGGGACGCGGGTACTGGGTCAGGCGACCATCGACGCCGCGCGCTCGCTGTCGCGCCCGGCTCTTTGACCCCTCCCGGAACCCTCGAATCCGACCCGTCGCGGCCCTTCGAATTTCTCCGGCCGTCTATCTTCTCTTCGCTTCGAGGACAGCTTGACTGGCCTAGCCTGCGGTTGCCCCATCCCGCACCCTAGGAGTCCAAGTGAACCTGAAACGTCGGTCGTGCCGCTTCTCCTCCCGCCTGGCTTCCGGCTCCGCCGCCGCCCTTCTCGCCCTCGGCTGCGCCGCCGTCGGCCTCGGGTCGACGCCCGCGTCGGCCGAGGCTGCCCCGCAGTCCACGGCCGGCGAGTCCGGGGCGTTCAGCTTCGCCGTCATCGGGGACACGCCCTATGGCTCCGCTGCCCTCGCGCAGTTCCCGCAGAACATCGCGGCGCTCAACGCCGATCCGTCGCTCGATTTCGTGGTGCACGTCGGCGACATCAAGAACGGTTCGTCCGTCTGCTCGGACCAGTACTTCAACCAGATCAAGGCGGACTTCGATCAGTTCACGCACCCGCTCGTCTACGCCCCCGGTGACAACGAGTGGACCGACTGCCACCGGGCCAACAACGGTGCGTACAATCCGCTCGAGCGGCTCGCGAAGCTCCGCGAGATCTTCTTCGCCCAGCCTGGCAAGACGCTCGGCGCGACTATGCCCGTGAAGACCCAGGCCTCGCTCGGCCTCCCCGAGGACGTTTCCTTCACCCGCAACCGGGTGGATTTCGCCGCAGTCAACGTGCCGGGCAGCAACAATTCGATGCTTCCGTGGACGGGCCTCGGCGACACGTCCCCGACCCCTGAGCAGGTAGCCGAAGTGCACCACCGGACGGATGCCGTGATCGCGGAGATCAGGCAGACCTTCGACGCAGCCCGCCAGCGCCACGACCGCAGCGTGGTGGTCCTCCAGCAGGCGGACATGTTCGATCCGACCTACAACGTGCCGTGGAGCGACATCAGCGCGTTCACCCCCATCGTGCAGACCCTGATCGATGAGGCCTCGGCCTTCGACGGCACGGTCTACCTCTTCAACGGTGACAGCCATGTCTACAACGTGGACCGTCCGCTCTCCGCTGGCTCAGCGTGGCTCGCGAAGTATGGCGTGTCGGGCCACGCGGACAACCTGCAGCGCATCACGGTCGACGGGGCCGGGAACGCGAACAACTACCTCCGGGTGACGGTCAGCCCCAACGGGGTGGCGGGAGCGGGCCAGCCGGTCCTGAGCTGGCAGAAGGTGCCCTACACCGGCTGATGCCTGCACGGGTCGCGCACCCAGGACGACGACGGCGGGCGCCCCGCCGTCGTCGTGTCCTGGCATCTTTTCGGGCTGTGGCGCGGGAAGATGTGAATCTATCGTTTCAATCTCCTCAAACGAGGCTTTCACGTCTGCGAAAACGTGATTGAATGCTGTGTGCACTCGGGCTGTGCGCTGCATCACACGCGGCGCGAGCCCAGAACCTCGAAGAGAAGGTCACCAAACCCCATGCGCAAGACCACCTCAGCCGTACGGAGCGCCATCGTGCTCCTTGGCATCTCTGCGCTGGCTCTGACGGGCTGCACCGGCCCGTCCGGAGGCAGTTCGGCCCAGAGCGGCTCGTCGGGCGGCGGCCCGATCACCGTCGGAACGACCGACAAGGTCACGTTCCTCGATCCCGCGGGCTCCTACGACAACGGCTCGTTCATGGTCATGAACCAGATCTATCCGTTCGTCATGAACTCGAAGCCCGGCAGCGCCGATCCCCAGCCCGACATCGCGACGTCGGCCTCGTTCACGTCCCCCACGGTCTACACGGTCAAGCTCAAGAGCGGCCTCAAGTGGGCCAACGGCGATGCGCTCGATTCGACCGACGTGAAGTTCTCCTTCGACCGCCAGCTCAAGATCAACGACCCCAACGGTCCCGCCTCGCTTCTGGACAACCTCGCGAGCGTCGACGCCCCGGATCCGACCACAGTCGTCTTCCACCTGAAGCAGGGCAACGACCAGACGTTCCCCCAGGTGCTCTCGAGCCCGGCCGGTCCGATCGTCGATCACAACGTGTTCCCTGCTGACAAGGTGATGAACGACGACGACATCATCTCGAAGAAGGCGTTCGCCGGTCCGTACACGATCACGACCTACCAGAAGAACCAGCTCGTCTCCTTCAAGGCGAACCCGGACTACCAGGGCATCCTCGGCAAGCCCGCGACGGACACCGTCAACCTCAAGTACTACGCAGACTCGAACAACCTCAAGCTGGACGTCCAGCAGGGCAACATCGATGTGGCGTGGCGGTCGCTGACCGCGACCGACGTGGACAGCCTCGCGAAGGATTCCAAGGTCAAGGTCTACAAGGGACCGGGCGGCGAGATCCGCTACATCGTGTTCAACTTCGACACGATGCCGTACGGCGCGAAGACCCCGAACGCCGATCCCGCCAAGGCCCTGGCGGTCAGGCAGGCAATGGCCGATCTCGTCGACCGCGACGCGATCGCGCAGCAGGTCTACAAGGGCACGTACACGCCGCTCTACTCGTACGTCCCGGACGGCTTCCCCGGTGCCACGCAGCCGCTCAAGGCCATGTATGGCGACGGCAACGGCAAGCCGAGCACGGACAAGGCGAAGCAGGCCCTGCAGGCGGCCGGCGTCCAGACGCCGCTGTCCATCAACCTCCAGTACAACCCGGACCACTACGGGACGTCCTCGGGCGACGAGTACGCCCTGGTCAAGCAGCAGCTTGAGGCCTCGGGCCTGTTCAAGGTCAACCTCCAGTCCACCGAGTGGGTCACCTACTCGAAGGACCGCACCAAGGACGTCTACCCGATGTACCAGCTCGGCTGGTTCCCGGACTTCTCGGATCCGGACAACTACCTGACGCCGTTCTTCACCGAGAACAACTTCCTGAAGAACCACTACTCGAACACGACCGTCCAGGACCTCATCTCCAAGGAGGCCACGAACCCGGACAAGTCGTCGCGCGAGCAGCAGATCGGCCAGATCCAAGACGACGTAGCGAAGGACCTCGCGACGCTGCCGCTCCTCCAGGGAGCGCAGATCGCCGTGGCCGGAACGAGCGTCAAGGGCGTCGACACGACGCTGGACCCGTCGTTCAAGTTCCGCCTCGGCGTGCTCAGCAAGTAACCGGCCTACAGCCCACCCAATGCAGCGGCGGGATGCGACAGCGTCCCGCCGCTGCTGTGCGGAGGAACACCCCGCGAAGGAACACCCCCAATGACTGCACTCACAGAGACGCCCCCAGAGGCCGTCGGCGTACCCGCCCCGGCCGCCAAGCGCAAGGGCGGCGGACTTACGACCTACCTCATCATCCGTTTCCTGCTGATCTTCCCCACAATCCTGATCCTCGTGACCATGGTCTTCTTCCTCATGAGGATCACGGGAGACCCGATCACGGCCGCTCTCGGCGGCCGCCTCCCGGCGGATCAGCTCGCCATACGCATCCACGAGGCCGGCTATGACCGTCCGATCCTCGTCCAGTACTTCGAGTACCTCGGCCAGATCTTCACCGGCAACTTCGGCAGGACGATCTCGGACAACCGCGCCGTGACCGAAATGCTCGCGACGTTCGGCACGGCGACCCTCGAGCTGGCGATCAACGCCGTCGTCGTCGCCCTCATCATCGGCATCCCGCTCGGAATGATCGCGGCGCACCGCAGGGACAAGACGCCCGACGCCGTGCTCCGGATCTTCGCCATCCTGAGCTACGCGACCCCCGTGTTCTTTGCCGGCCTGCTGCTCAAGCTCATCTTCTCGGTCTGGCTCGGCTGGCTGCCCGTCGCGGGCCGTGCCTCGACCTCGACCGAGATCGCACTCACGAGCCTTGCGGCACCCACGGGCATCTACTGGCTCGACGCCCTCCGCAGCGGGAACCTCGCGGCGTTCTGGGATGTCGAGGCCCACTCGATCCTCCCGGCGCTCGCGCTCGGCCTGCTCACGGCCGGCGTGTTCCTTCGGCTCGTCCGCACGAACCTCATCGGCACGCTCGGCCGCGACTACGTCGAGGCCGGACGCTCACGCGGAGTGAGTGAGTTCCGCCTCGTGACGCGGCACGCATACAAGCCCGCGCTCATCCCGATCATCACCGTGATGGGGCTGCAGATCGCGCTCCTGCTCGGCGGCGCGGTGCTGACCGAGACCACGTTCGAATGGAAGGGGCTCGGCTTCCAGCTCGCCCAATACCTCACGGCGCGCGACTTCGTCGCGGTGCAGGGCATTGTCGTCCTGCTCGCCGTCATTGTGGCCGTGACCAACTTCATCGTGGACGTCGTCGCCGCGCTGATCGACCCGAGGGTGAGGTACTGATGACCACGCAGACCCTGCCGCAGCTCGAGCGCCGCGAGCCGCTCTGGACACGACTGCCCGTTCTCTCCCACCTCCGCAACAGTGTGGGCCTCCAGCGCGGAATGCTCATCGCGGGCCTCGTGCTCACGGCGGTCTTCCTCCTGATGGCTCTCCTCGCACCGCTCGTGGCCCCGTACGGCTTCTCCCAGATCTCGGACGCGAGCGGGGACTTCCCCACGCAGGATCCGCCGAGCGCAAAGCACATCTGGGGTACGACCGTCGGCGGCTTCGACGTGTTCTCCCGCGTCGTGTGGGGCTCCCAGACCGCGGTGCTCGTCATCGTCGTCGCCGTCGCCCTCTCGATCTTCGCCGGCGTCGCCCTTGGGCTCGTCTCGGGCTACATCGGCGGATGGCTCGACCGCATCCTGGTCGTCGTCGCGGACGCCGTGTATGCCTTCCCGTCGCTCCTCGTGGCGATTGTCATGTCGATCGTGATCAGCCACGGGCAGTCGAGCCTGTGGGGCGGCATCCTCGCGGCCGCGATCTCGATCACCGTCGTGTTCATCCCGCAGTACTTCCGGGTCGTGCGGGCGGAGGCCATCCGACTCAAGGCCGAGCCGTTCGTCGAATCGGCCATGGTTCTCGGGGCGTCCAGCTGGCGGATCATGGCGCGGCACATCTTCCGCAACGCGACGCGCAGCATCCCGCTCATCTTCACCCTCAACGCCTCCGAGGCGATCCTGACCCTCGCGGGCCTCGGGTTCCTCGGCTTCGGGATCGAGCCGACGAGCGCTGCCGAGTGGGGCTTCGACCTCAACAAGGCCATCAGCGATGTCACGGCCGGCATCTGGTGGACAGGGGTCTTCCCCGGTCTTGCGATCGTGCTGACCGTGCTCGGGCTCACCTTGGTGGGCGAGAGCATGAACGACCTCGCCGACTCCCGGCTCCGCACGCGCGGACGGGGACGCAAGCAGCGCACGACGACGGCGGGCAGCGGCGCGTCGAAGGCACCGGAGGCGGGTGCCGCCCTGGGGGGCCAGACCGGCCTAGGAGGCCAGACGGGCCTGGAAGCGCCACGAGAGCAGGAAGGAGGCCAGTCATGAGCGAGCAGCTTGCTGTGCGCCCTGCGGTCCCCGCGGAGACCGTGTTGGACATCGACGACCTCGAGGTGTCGTTTGCAACCGACGCAGGCGAGGTCCGCGCCGTCCGCGGCGTGAGCCTTGAAGTCCGGGCCGGAGAGGTCGTGGCCGTCGTCGGCGAGTCCGGTTCCGGCAAGACCGTGACGGCCAAGACCATCCTCGGGCTCCTGCCCGAAACCGCCACGAGCTCGGGAGCGGTGGTGATCAAGGGTCAGAACGTCGTCTCGCTCACGCCCGCGAAACTGCGCGAGCTGCGCGGGCGCGACGTCGCCATGGTGTTCCAAGAACCGTCGACGGCGCTCAATCCCGTGTTCACGGTGGGGTGGCAGATCATGGAGGGCATCCGTGCCCACCACACGCGGCAGGGCCACAGGGTCACCCGGAAGGAAGCCCGCGAGCGGGCCGTGGAGGCCTTGCGCAAGGTGGGGATCCCCGATCCGGACAAGCGCGTGGACTACTACCCGCACCAGTTCTCGGGAGGGCAGAAGCAGCGCGTTGTCATCGCTGCGGCCCTCGCGCTCGACCCCGAGCTCATCGTGGCGGACGAGCCGACGACGGCGCTCGACGTGACCGTCCAGGCCGAGATCCTCGAGCTCCTCCGTGATCTCCGGGACCTCTACGGCACGTCGATCGTGCTCATCACCCACAACATGGGGGTCGTCGCGGATCTCGCAGACCGCGTCGTCGTCATGTACCAGGGCGAGGTGGTCGAGGAAGCGCCGGTCCGCAAGCTCTTCGCCGAGCCGCGCGAGGACTACACTCGCCGGCTCCTTGCCGCCGTACCGCACTTGGGCCGCGACTCCGCGTCCCAGGGGGCTACCGAACGGCTCCACCAGGACGGCGAGGTTCTGGTCCGGGCCGAGGGGCTCGAGATCGTCTACCCGGGCCGGCTTGGCTCCCCGGCGTTCCGGGCCGTGGAAGGGGTCTCGTTCACGGTGTCGGCCGGCGAGGTGTTCGGACTGGTCGGCGAATCCGGGTCGGGCAAGACGACGATCGGCCGGGCCATCGCTGGGCTGAACCGTGCCACGGGCGGAAGCCTCAAGGTGCTCGGCCACGAGATGGTGGGCTTCCGCGAGCGAGCGTTCCGGCCGCTCCGCAAGGACATCGGCTTCGTCTTCCAGGACCCGGCGGCCTCGTTCAATCCGCAGCTCACGATCGGCGAATGCGTCGCGGAACCGCTCGTTGTGCACCTCCGCCTGCAGGGCGCTCAGCTCCGCCGGCGCGTCGGCGAGCTCCTCGAGTCCGTGCAGCTCCCGGCGTCCTACGCGTCGAGATACCCGCATGAGCTCTCGGGCGGCCAGCGTCAGCGTGCCTCGCTCGCCCGGGCGCTCGCGCTCGAGCCGCGCCTCCTCGTCGCGGACGAGCCGACCTCGGCCCTCGACGTCTCGGTCCAGGCCAAGGTGCTCGAGCTGTTCCGCGAGATTCAGGCCGAACTCGGCTTCGCAGCCCTGTTCATCAGCCACGATCTCGCGGTCGTGGACCAGCTGAGCCACTGGGTCGGCGTGCTCTACAAGGGGCGACTCGTCGAGCAGGGGATCGGCAGCCGCGTCATGAACGATCCCCACGACGCCTACACGAAGCGGCTCATCGCGTCGCTCCCGGTCCCGGACCCGGTTGAGCAGGCAGAGCGCCGCGAGGCGCACCGGGCACTCCTGGGCGGCTGAGGGTCAGGACCCGCCAGCAAAGGACGACGACGGCGGCTCCCGCCGTCGTCGTCCTTTGATGCCTGCTCGGCAAACTAGACTTGCCTTCATGACCGAGCAGCCCCGTGACGACGTCCGCCCCGGATCGGCCGAGATCGAAGCCGAAGAGGAATACGACCCGACCGCGAGCTCCCTCAAGGGCTCTGTGGACCCGGCCGTCATGCAGGAGCTCCTCTCCATCCGTTCGAGCATCGACAACTTCGATGCGACCCTCGTCTTCCTTCTGGCTGAGCGGTTCAAGGTGACCCAGCGGGTCGGATGGCTCAAGGCGAAGCACCATCTGCCGCCCGCCGACCCTGACCGCGAGGCTGCGCAGATCGCCCGCCTCCGCCGTCTCGCTGAGGAGGCGCAGCTCGACCCGGCCTTCGCCGAGAAGTTCCTCAACTTCATCATCAGCGAAGTCATCCGCCACCATCAGGCGATCTCGGAGGATCACCACGCCCGCCAGAACCCGGACCTCTCGACGGATGGGCCCGCGAACGGGGCCCTTCACGCGGACGAGGCCTGACGGATGTCCCCTGAGGCACCGGGCCGGGCCCAGTCCACCCGCCCTGGCCAGGTCACGGCCACTGCTCTGGGGGAGTGGCCCGGCACGGACCCGGTCGAGGCGGAGAAGGCGATTCGCGGCGAGCTGGGCACCCCGCACCTGCCCTTCCTCGCCGAGCTGCCGGCGCGCGGGGTGGGCTCAGACCCCGTGGGACGGACTGCGAGCCTCCTCGTGGATCTGTACGCCGACGTCCAGCCGCACGGTTGGAGACTCGTGGAACGCCCGGGGCGCGATGCGTCACGGGCCGCATCAGCGCTCGCAACGGACCTCAATGTCCTTGCCGACGTGGTCGGCGCCGAGGAAGCGCATGCGGACGAGCTCCAAGTGCGGATCGTAGGCCCGCTGAGCCTGATGGCCGGTCTGTATCTCCACAACGGAGAGCGGGTGCTCGCCGACGCCGGAGCGCGTCGGGACGTCGCGGACTCGCTTGCCGCGGGCGTCGCGGGATTCCTCGCGCGCGCTGGCGCCGCGGCGCCGGGCGCGAGGCTCACAGTGCAGGTTGCCGAACCCGACGCGGCTCAGGTCCTCGCGGGTCTCCTCCCGACCGCGAGCGGCTACCGGACGTTGCGGGCCATGCCGGCGGCCGAGGCAAGGGCCGTGTGGTCGGGGCTTGTGGAGGCCCTGCGCACGGGCGGGGCCGAGAAGGTCGTCGTTCAGACACCGGCCTGGGAGGCGCCGATCGAGCGCATCCTCGAAGCCGGCGCGGACGGCGTCGCACTCCCCGTCGATTCGCTGAGCGTCCCGCAATGGGAATCACTCGCGGGTGCCGTCGAGGGAGGCGCAAGCGTGTGGCTCGGCGTCCTTCCGCTCGACGCCCCCCAGGGGACGGCCACGCACGCTCTCGCCGAGCGGCTGCTCCGCCCCTGGCGTCAGCTCGGGCTGCCGGAGCGCGCCCTCGGCGCGGTCCGGGTTACCCCGGCGAGCAGCCTCATCGACCTTTCGCCGGAGCGGGCGACGGCGGCCCTCGCCCGCCTCGTGAAGCTCGCCGACGCGGTGAACCAGCTCGCGTTCGGCTGAGACCGGCCCTTTCAGTCCGGGTCGCGGGAGCGCTGCCTACTCGTCGGCAGCCTGCCCCCGTCGGCGCAGATGCGCCTCGGTGAGCGCGTCCATCTCGTCGTCGCTCAGCTCGTCGAAGCTTCTGGCCTCGCGCCGGTCGCTCCGACTGAAGCGTACGAACATGAGGATGATGAGCGGGAGATCGACGACCTCGGCGATGAACCAGAGGAGGTCGCCGGCGAGTTGCTGGTCTCGGATAGGGGACGGGAACCACCCGGGGGCGCCGGCCGACCACTGGGTCACCCCGTCGAGCACCGTGTCGTTGAGCCGGAGCGCGATGCCGGGAACAGCGTCTGCCAGTAGCTCGATGAACACGTAGACGAACTCGAGCATGATGAAGCTCGAGGTCCGCTGGAACCCCTCGGCCTCGGTGATGGGGAGTGCGAGGAGGAATCCGAGGACAGGAACCGCGACGCTCAGCACCCCGCTGACGAGGGGATCGGCACGGTACGTGTTCAGCAGAGGCGTGAGGAAGGTCAGGAAGAACGCGAGTCCGAGGATCGGTGCGATGAACGCGTTTCCGAGGATTCGAAGGGGCCGGCTCGCCATGACTGCGTCGAGCCGCGTGCGCCCGCGATCGTTGAGGGCGGCCCGAGCGAGGCCGAGCGGCCGCCCGAGTCCCGCCAGAGGGGGCAGCACGAAGAAGAGCATCGCGAGTTTGAGCGTGAAGGCCCAGCGGAGCTCGCGGCCGAAGGCACCGGTGAACGCACACGTGAACACGAGGTACGCGGCGATGCCGAAGGTGTAGAAGCAGAGCACGCGCCAGAGGGGCCAATGCTCGCCGCGTCGGCGGGCCGAACGGAGTCCCACGCCGTAGAGCACGGCGGCCGCCAGCGCTAGCGCTACGGCAGCGGGGTCGAACGCGACGGCTGTCAGGAGGGTGGAGACGGGTGGCACTCTGACGATTGTAGGCCACGCGCCCGTGGCTGAGCCGGGTGCTCGGGCACAGCCGCATTCATGCGGAGACTAGAATGGAACAGCGCACGGGCGGGCGTGCCTGAACGGCCCGCGGCCGAATGTGCGGGAAAGTGGAAAGCATGAAGGCACGCATTCTGGTTGTAGACGACGACGAGGCCCTCGCCGAGATGATCGGCATCGTGTTGCGCAATGACGGCTTCGAGCCGGTCTTCTGCGCGGACGGGGCAGAGGCCCTCGACGTCTACCGTGCGCAGAAGCCGGACCTCGTGCTCCTTGATCTCATGCTCCCTGGGCTGGACGGGATCGAGGTGTGCCGCCGGATCCGTGCCGAGTCGGACGTGCCCATCGTCATGCTCACCGCCAAGTCGGACACCTCCGACGTCGTGCGTGGACTCGAATCCGGTGCCGACGACTACGTGCCGAAGCCGTTCAAACCGGCCGAACTCGTTGCGCGCGTTCGCGCGCGGCTCCGCCCGGGGGAGGCCAAGACCCCGGAAACCCTCCGGATCGGGGACGTCTCGATCGATGTCGCGGGCCACACGGTGCGGCGCGGCGACGCGCCCATCGCCCTCACCCCGCTCGAGTTCGACCTGCTCGTCGCGCTCGCCCGGAAGCCGTGGCAGGTGTTCACGCGCGAGCTTCTGCTCGAACAAGTCTGGGGCTACCGGCATGCTGCCGACACTCGGCTCGTTAACGTCCACGTACAGCGCCTGCGCTCGAAGATCGAGCGTGACCCCGAGGCACCCGAAATCGTCCTGACCGTCCGGGGCGTCGGCTACAAGGCCGGGACTTAGTCCGAGGCAGCAATGGAACAGCAGGAGGACCGCTGGGCACGGGCACGTGACGTCGCGCGCCGTGCGCAGCGCCGCGGTGCGCTCGCGGCCCGGCGCGGGCGGATCGCGGCCGCCCGGTTGCGCCGCGGCGCCCGCCGGTATCTCCGCCGCCTGCTGCGTATCCCGGGGCGGCTCCGCTCGGCCTTCACCCGCCGCTGGCGACGCTCGCTGCAGTTCCGCACGGTGCTCATCACGCTCGTCCTCGGATGCGCCTCGATCTTCGGGGTGGGGATCTATCTGTCCAACCAGATCGCCAACAGCCTGTTCCAGGAACGCCTCACCCAAGCCGAGGTCCAGACGCGCCAGAGCGTCACCCAGGTTCAGGAGACGTTCGACGGCGCGCAGGTCACCGACCAGCAGGGCGTCCTGAAGCTCGTCAATGACACACTCGCCACGCTCGAGGCCCGTGACTCGGGCACGCCGCGCCAGTACGTCTTCCTGGCCGTCCCGAACCAGGACCAGCCGCGCAACCAGTGGGTCGACAGCCGCGCGTCCTATCTCAGGACCGAGAACGACATTCCGCAGTCGCTGCGCGAGGCCGTCGAGGGCTCGCAGCAGTCGCAGCAGTTCTGGGAGTCCATCCCGCTCACGGTCGACAACACGATCCATCCCGCGATCGCGGTGGGCAACAAGGTCACTTTCGGCGGGACGGTGTATGAGCTGTACCTCCTGTACGACATCCAGTCGGCACAGGAGACGCTCGACGAGATGCAGAACGTCCTGTGGTTTGGCGGCGTCTTCCTCATCCTGTTGATCGGCGCGATCGTGTGGATCGTGACCCGGAGCCTCGTGAGCCCGGTGAGCCACGCGGCGGCGGTGTCCGAGAAGCTCGCGGCCGGCCAGCTCGAGGAGCGCATGGCGGTCGAGGGCGAGGACGAGGTGGCGCGCCTTGCGAAGTCCTTCAACCACATGGCGACAAGCCTCCAGGAGCAGATCAACCAGCTTGCCGCGCTGTCGCAGATGCAGCAGCGATTCGTCTCGGACGTGTCCCACGAGCTGAGGACTCCGCTCACGACGGTGCGCATGGCGGCTGAGGTGCTCTACGACGCGCGCGAGCAGTTCGATCCCGTCAACAAGCGGTCGGCCGAGCTCCTCTACAACCAGGTCGAGCGCTTCCAGGCGCTTCTCAACGATCTCCTCGAGATCTCGAGGTTCGACGCGGGAGCCGCGCGCCTCGACGTCGAACCGCAGGACATCGTCGCGGTGGTGCGCGCGGTCATCGAGACCGCGGCCCCCATCGCCGTCTCCTGCGGGTCCGAGGTTCGGCTCTACGCACGGTCCGGGAGCATCGTCGTGGACATGGACGCGCGACGCATCGAACGTGTGCTGCGCAACCTCCTCCTCAACGCGCTGGAGCATGGCGAGGGCAAGCCGGTGGAGATCTTCGTCGCAGCCAACGCCGACGCAGTGGGCGTTTCGGTGCGCGACCACGGGATTGGGATGTCCCCCTCAGAGGCCGCACGCGTCTTCGACCGGTTCTGGCGTGCCGATCCGGCGCGGGCACGCAAGACGGGCGGATCGGGCCTGGGCCTGTCCATCGCCACCGAGGACGTCAAGCTGCACAACGGCTGGCTCCAGGCCTGGGGGCGGCGGGGAGAAGGCTCGTGCTTCCGGCTCACGCTGCCCCTGCACTCCGGCGGCGCGATCGTCGAATCGCCCGTGGCCCTCGAGCCGGGCGGCTCTCTTCCGCTTGTCCGGGGGGCGACACGGGACGTCGTCGTTGGCGCCACTGCGCTGCGAAACGCCGGAACACCCCACATCGGGACCGCGCCCCTAGCAGGCACCCCGCGCGCCGAAGCACCCCGGGAATTCGGAGGCCGAACGCCATGACCGACCTGTCGCCGTCGCCCGTGATCCGGGGCGGCGGGCGCGTTGCCAGAGCGGTCCGCTGGGCCGCCCTCGTTGTCGTTGCGCTCCTCACGGCCGTGGGCTGTGCCCAGATCCCTACGGCCGGCCCTGTCGGCACGAGTAACGACGGCGGTTCGGCGATCGGGAACGCGCCCCAGTACATCCCGCCCGGACCACAGACGGGGGCGTCGCCCCAGTCGATCATCGAGGGCTTCTTCAACGCCGGATCTGGATACCAGAACGACTTCACGGTCGCGCGGCAATTCCTTGCGCCTGCGAATGCGGTGTCGTGGAAGCCGAGCCAGCGGACGCTCGTGTACCGGGGCAGCGCGACGGTAGTTCCGGCCGGGCGGCCGAACGCCTACCGCTACGAGCTCGATGTCGCCTATTCCGTCGATCAGGACGGGATCATGACGCAGTACCCGCCCGGGACGAAGCAGTCGATCGACGTGGAGCTCACGCAGGTCGATGGGCAGTGGCGGCTCTCCAAGATCCCCGACGGGACGGTGATCCCCGAGGAGACGTTCAAGGTCCTCTACCGGGCGTTCTCGATCTACTTCTTCGACCCCACGTTCACCGTCCTCGTCCCAGACGCCCGGTGGTTCATCGACAATTCCGGCATCGCGAAGTCGCTCGTGAGCGCCCTCATCGCGGGCCCCGCACCGTATCTCAAGCCAGCGGTGGCGAGCGCCTTCCCTGCGGGGATCCAACTCGAACGCGAGTCCGTCCCGATCGTCGGCAACGTCGCCCAAGTCGATCTGACGCCTGAACTGCGGGACGCATCGTTCACTGACCGGCAGCGCATGCACAGTCAGCTTCTGCGGACGTTCGCGGCGCTGCCGTCGGTAGGGGAAGTGTCGCTGAGGACCAACCAGACCGAGGTGGCGATCCAGGACCCCTCGGCCCCGCGCCCGCCGGACCCGCTCGTGGATCCGAAGGTTCCCTCATGGCAGGTCGGCATCGCCGGCGGCCAGCTGGTGCAGTACGGCTCGAAGCAGGCCTCCAAGATCGACGGCCTCGCCTCGGTCTCGCAGCTGGACCCTTCGGATCCCGCCGCTGCCGCCTCGCAGCACGTCTACGCGTTCCTCGGCGATGACGGGAGGAGCCTGTACTCCATCGTCCCGGGTCAGCCAGCGCGGCTTCTGGATTCGGGGCAGTCCTTCGCGCCGCCCTCGATCGCGCCCGATGACTGGGTGTGGTCCGCAGCCCCGGACCCGGGCGGCGGCGCGGGGAAGGTCATCGCCTTCAAGCCAGTCGGCACCCCGCAGAACGCGGCCCCGCCGCACGCCACCGTGTCGGCGCCGTGGCTCGCCGGCCGCGCGGTGACGTCGCTGCGCGTCTCTCGCGACGGTGTGCGCGCTCTGGTCCTCTCCGAGGCCGACGGCCAGACCCTCCTCCAAGTCTCCGGCATCGTCCGCGGATCGGACGGCACCCCGCAATCGCTGACGAACCCGATCACCCTCCCGGTCACGGCCAAGAACCCGAGCGTCGCGCTGTGGGTGGACGAGACGACCATCGTCGTCTCCGAGACCTCGTCCACCGCCCAGGTGGCCCCTGAGCTCGTGAGCCTTCAGGGCGACGAGCCCCGCCAGATCTCTCCGTTGACTGGCATCCAGTCCCTCTCGGCAGGCAACGGCGATTCCGCGATCTACGCCATGACGCCGGACGGCATCTATCTCCTCGTCCGTACCTCCTGGACCGAGCAAGGCAAAGGGGCTTCTCAGCTCGCCTTCCCAGGCTGAGCGGTCTGCGGACAGGAGGTCGGCGGCGTGCCGGGTCCTCCAGTGCTCCTCCCCACGACTCCTGCGGCGTGTCGTCCACACCGCGGTGATCCTTCCTTCGGTGGGCGCCCCGCTTGAGGAATGGTGAGGAGATGACCAGTCCCTCGCGCCACGCGGCTCCCGTGACCGGATTCCTGCGGCGGTCCCTGATGATGGCGGGACGAGCCGCCGCGGCCTTTCTTTCGCTCGTGGTGCCCGTGGAGTGTGCGGCTTGCTGCGCCCCGGACAGCGTTCTGTGCCCAGCCTGCGCTCGGAGTCTGCGGCGGGCGACGGCGGTGCCGGCCCGATGCGAAGAGCTCGCCCCCGCGCTCCTCGAGTACGACGGCGGCGTCCTCGTGGCCGCGGTGGCGGCGGGGCTGTATCGCGGCGAGCTCGCACAGTCTCTGCTTGCCTACAAGCGGCACGGAGCCCCTGGCCTGAGGGCCGAGTTGGCTGCCGCTCTGGGCCGTGCGCTGCGCGCCGCCCTCGGGGAACGCTGCTCGGGACCGGAGATCTGGCTGGTGCCGGTGCCCACGAGCACGCCGGCCTATCTGCGCAGGGGCTTCGACCCGGTCCATGACCTTCTTCGGTGGCTCGTCCGGCACCGACTCCTCGTACTGAACGCGCGGTACGTACGGGTGCTCCGCCGCCGCCCGGCACGGCCCTGGGCCACCCTGCAAAAGGCAACGGCCTCCCTCGTCTCGCGCGCGGGAGGTGGCCAGAAAGGGCTGGGCCGCAGGGACCGAAGGGCGCGCCTCGCCGGGAGCTTTCGCGCGCAGGTGCCCCGGAGGGCGATCCGCGACGGCCCGGTGGCAGGCCGACGCGTCGTCATCGTCGACGACGTGTTGACGACAGGGGCCACCCTCCGCGAGGCGGCCCGGGCTCTGGAGGACATAGGCGCCGTCGTGGTCGGCGCGGTTGTCGTCGCCGTCGTCCCAGGAAGCGGTCGCGTGAACGGGCCTTTTGACGCTAGGAGCGGACAAGAAGTGAATTTCAGGGCAAGAAGGGGTGTGCAAACGGTGACGATCAACTAACGTCGGTACTAGGTTCCAGGCTGAGGGGAACCTCTCGATAGCGGCTCAAGAAAGGGGCTCGACTGTCAAGCAGCGGCCCCCACGAGCCCCCATCGGGCTGACCGAGTAGTCTTCTGGAGGGCACCATGGAGTTCAAGATCAGCGGGCGCAACCTGACTGTGTCGGACCGGTTCCGCGAGTACGCCAGCGAGAAGCTCGAGAAGATCGAGAACCTGGCCGACAAGGTGCAGCGCGTCGACGCCAAGTGCTCGAAGCAGACCAGCACCCGTTCAGGAGGCGACCAGCTCACCGTTGAACTCACAGTCACGGGGCGTGGCCCGGTGATCCGAGCGGAGGCTACTGCCCCGGACAAGTTCGCGGCCTTCGATCTTGCCTATGGAAAGCTCCTTGAACGGTTGAGGCGGGTGAAGGACAGGCGGAAGGTCCATCACGGCAAACACACGCCGATCGCCGTCAAGACGGCGACGGCGTCCCTCCCCGTCGTCAGCGGGAGCACGCCGATCTACGCCGGGGAAGCCACTCAGGCGCAGGACTCTCCGAATGAGCCCGACAGCACCTCGCCCTACGAGGTGGAGAACGACATTCCGGCGGGGGACTCGCCCGTCCTGATCCGCCGCAAGGTGTTCCCCGCCGCGACTCTCACGCTCGACGACGCGGTTGACAACATGGAGCTCGTCGGCCATGACTTCTACCTGTTCATCGACGCCGAGACCAATACGCCTTCGGTCGTGTACCGTCGTCGCGGGTGGACGTACGGCGTGATCAGCCTCGATCAGGCCTGCGAGCCAGGCAAGGCCGCGGTCGAGGACCGCATCCTTGCCTACCGTTCAGACGATGAAGGAGCCGTCGTCCACTGACGGCGCACGGAGGGAGAGCTGGTGGGCGCTGCCCTGAGCCTTTCACAGGCCCGACGCATCGCCCTCTCGGCACAAGGACTCATTGGACCACGGCCCAAGGCCCCCGCGACGGCGAGGGCCTTGGGCCGTACCTTTGAGAGGCTCCAGCTGGTCCAGATTGATTCGGTCAACGTGCTCGTCCGGAGCCACTATCTGCCGTTCTTCTCACGACTCGGCTCGTATGACAGGGAGAGCCTCGACCGCATGTCCTCGCGGAGCCCCCGGCGGATGGTGGAGTACTGGGCGCACGAGGCGAGCTTCATCAGGCCAGAGCACTTCGAGGCTCTCCGACTCTGGCAGAAGCGGGATTGGGTCGGTGCTTCGAGCCTCGCGCCCGAGGTCAGGGACGAGCTGACAGAGCGGATCCTGACCCTGTTGGCATCCAGCCGTCCGCTGACGGCGGCTCAGCTCACCCAGCGGCTAGGGCACGTCGAAGAGCGGCGCACCGATAACTGGGGCTGGAACTGGAATGCTGTCAAGCGCGTCGTCAGCCATCTCTTCGAACAGGGCATCGTGAGCTCCGCCGGCCGAACGGCGTCGTTCGAGCGGCGTTATGCGCTCACTGCCAACGTCCTGCCGCCAGGGAACCTCACCGGCCGCTCGCAGGACGACCCGAGCGTGAGGCTGGATCGGGACGAAGCGGCCCTCGCCTTGACCCGCGCGGCGCTCCGCGCCCACGGCATCGGAACCGTCCGGTGCTTCGCAGACTACTTCCGCCTTCCGATGAAGGCGACCGAGGCTGCGTTGGGGGAGCTTGTCCGCACAGGCGAGGCGGAGCCCGTTGAGGTCCGCGGCTGGGGCCACACGCTCTTCAAAGACGCGGCGGCAGGCATCCCGAGGTCTGCTGGGGGAAGGGCGCTGCTGAGCCCCTTCGATTCCCTTGTCTTCGAGCGACGCCGGCTCGAGAAGCTCTACGGCTTTCACTACCGGATCGAGATCTACACCCCCGCGGAGCGTCGGAGATACGGCTACTACGTGCTGCCGTTCCTGCTCGGCGAGACGATGGCCGCCAGAGTCGATCTCAAGGCGGACCGGACGAGCGGCGTCCTTCTTGTCCACGCGGTTCACGGCGAGCCGGACGCTCCGGCCGAGACCGCCGTCGAGCTCGCACAGGAGCTGCGCCTCCTCGCCGACTGGCTCCAGCTCGACGACATCAGGGTCGCAGACGAGGGAAGCCTCGCCTTGCCCGTGGCCAGGGCGCTCGGGAACCCAGATACGCGGCGACGCGTGTCTCCCGTAGACTGAAAGCCGCCCGCAGTACACGGCGTTGCGGGCTCACGCCATTGACAAGGGAGCGAAAGCCACGTGGCAAACCTTCTCGAAAAACTCCTCCGGACCGGTGACCGCCGGATCCTGAAGCAGCTTCGCGTCTACGTCGACGCGACCAATGCTCTCGAGGAAGAGTTCAAGGGATTCACGGATGCCGAGCTCCGCGAGGAGACCGACCGGCTCAAGGCACGCTATGAGGACGGCGAGAAGCTCGACGACCTCATCCCCGAGGCTTTC
This sequence comes from Sinomonas sp., assembly GCF_036848755.1. Taxonomy (NCBI): domain Bacteria; kingdom Bacillati; phylum Actinomycetota; class Actinomycetes; order Micrococcales; family Micrococcaceae; genus Sinomonas; species Sinomonas sp. The sequence goes on from NZ_DAIUJO010000057.1 coordinate 22,371, forward strand.
GCCGCCGTCAGGGAGGCGGCGGGCCGCACGCTCGGCATGCGGCACTTCGACGTTCAGCTCATGGGCGGTGCCGCGCTGCACCTCGGGAATATCGCCGAGATGAAGACCGGTGAAGGCAAGACCCTCGTAGCCACCGCTCCGGCCTACCTCAACGCGCTCACGGGCAAGGGCGTCCATGTCGTGACCGTCAACGACTACCTCGCCGAGTACCAGTCCGAGCTCATGGGACGCGTGTACCGCTTCCTCGGCGTCTCGAGCGGCTGCATCCTGGCGAACATGGACCCTGCTGCCCGCCGGAAGCAGTACGAAGCCGAGATCACCTACGGAACGAACAACGAGTTCGGGTTCGACTACCTCCGCGACAACATGGCGTGGGACAAGAACGAGCTCGTCCAGCGCGGGCACCACTTCGCCATCGTCGACGAAGTCGACTCGATCCTGATCGACGAGGCCCGTACCCCGCTGATCATCTCGGGACCCGCTCAGGGTGATGCCAACCGCTGGTACTCAGAGTTCGCCAAGATCGCCTTGCGGCTCGGCGAGGGTGACTACGAGGTCGACGAGAAGAAGCGCACCGTCGGCGTCCTCGAACCCGGCATCGAGAAGGTAGAGGACTACCTCGGCATCCACAACCTCTACGAGTCGGCGAACACTCCGCTCATCGGCTTCCTCAACAACGCGATCAAGGCGAAGGAGCTCTTCAAGCGCGACAAGGACTATGTCGTGCTCGACGGCGAGGTGCTCATTGTCGACGAGCACACCGGTCGCATCCTTCCGGGACGCAGGTACAACGAGGGCATGCACCAGGCGATCGAGGCCAAGGAAGGCGTCGAGATCAAGGCCGAGAACCAGACTCTCGCGACGATCACCCTTCAGAACTACTTCCGCCTGTACGAGAAGCTTTCGGGCATGACGGGTACGGCCGAGACCGAGGCCGCAGAGTTCATGAGCACCTACAAGCTCGGAGTGGTTCCCATTCCGACGAACAAGCCGATGGCCCGCGTCGACCAGTCCGACCTCGTCTACAAGAACGAGGTGGTGAAGTTCGATGCAGTCGTCAAGGACATCTCCCGCCGGAACGCAAAGGGCCAGCCGGTTCTCGTGGGGACGACGAGCGTCGAGAAGAGCGAGTACCTCTCCCAGGCTCTGGCGAAGGCGGGCGTGCGGCACGAGGTGCTCAACGCGAAGAACCACGCCCGCGAGGCCGCGATCGTGGCGCAGGCGGGCCGCAAGGGGGCCGTGACGGTAGCCACCAACATGGCCGGCCGTGGCACCGACATCATGCTCGGCGGCAACGCCGAGTTCATGGCCGTTGCAGAACTGGCCTCTCGCGGACTCGATCCGGAGGAGGATTCGGAGGCCTACGAGACGGCGTGGCCGGGCGCACTCGAGGAGGCCCAGAAGGCGGTCAGAGAGGAGCACGACGAGGTTCTCGAGCTGGGCGGCCTCTACGTGCTCGGTACCGAGCGCCACGAGTCTCGGCGCATCGACAATCAGCTGCGCGGCCGCTCGGGCCGTCAGGGCGACCCGGGCGAATCCCGGTTCTACCTCTCGCTCACGGACGACCTCATGCGCCTCTTCGGCACTGGGGGCGCGGAACGCCTCATGGCAAGCAGCCTGCCGGACGAGACTCCTCTGGAGTCGAAGCTCGTCTCGCGCGCGATTCAGTCCGCCCAGGCGCAGGTCGAGGGCCGAAACGCCGAGCAGCGCAAGAATGTGCTCAAGTACGACGACGTCCTCAACCGCCAGCGTGAAGCGATCTACGGCGACCGGCGTCGGATCCTCGAGGGCGACGACCTGCACGAGAAGGTCCAGTTCTTCATCGAGGACACGCTCGCAGCAATGATCGAATCCGCGACGGCCGAGGGCAACGGCGACGACTGGGACTTCCACGGCTTGTGGAACAACCTGCGCACCCTGTACCCGGTAACGATCACGCCTCAGGACATCATCGAGGAGGCGGGCGGCAAGGCACGCGTGACCGTCGACATGCTCAAGGAGGAGATCCTCTCCGACGCCAAGCTCGTCTACCAGCGACGCGAAGAGGAAATCGGCTCCGACAATATGCGCGAGCTCGAGCGAAGGGTCGTTCTGTCCGTCATCGGGCGGAAGTGGCAGGAGCACCTCTACGAGATGGACTACCTCAAGGAGGGCATCGGCCTGCGCGCCATGG
>NZ_DAIUJO010000058.1:0-24502 GCF_036848755.1 Sinomonas sp.
AGATCATCACGGAGCACCCGGTGCTGCTCAACCGCGCACCTACCCTCCACCGCCTGGGCATCCAGGCGTTCGAGCCGCAGCTCGTCGAGGGCAAGGCCATCCAGCTCCACCCGCTCGTGTGTGCGGCGTTCAACGCCGACTTCGACGGCGACCAGATGGCCGTGCACCTTCCGCTGAGCCCGGAGGCCCAGGCCGAGGCGCGCATCCTCATGCTCTCCTCGAACAACATCCTGAAGCCGTCTGACGGCCGCCCGGTGACCCTGCCGTCGCAGGACATGATCATCGGCCTGTACCACCTCACCACCAAGCGTGAGGCGGCAGCGGGCGAGGGCCGCGTGTTCTCGTCGGTGTCCGAGGCGATCATGGCGTACGACAACCGCGAGCTGCACCTCAACGCGCAGGTGAAGATCCGGCTCGAGGGCTTCGTGCCGTCCGCTGAGCGGCCGGCGCCCGAGGGCTGGGAGGCCGGGGAGCCGGCGCTCGTCGAGACGTCGCTCGGCCAGGTGATCTTCAACGAGACCCTGCCCGCGGACTACCCGTGGGTCGAGTCCGTCGCTGACAAGGGCAAGCTCTCGGAGATTGTCAACGATCTCGCCGAGCGCTACCCGAAGGTCGTCGTCGCGGCGACCCTCGACAACCTCAAGGACGCGGGCTTCCACTGGGCGACCCGTTCGGGCGTCACGGTGGCCATCTCGGACATTGCAGTGCCCGAGGCGAAGCCGGCCATCCTCGCGGGCTACGAGGACCGTGCGGCGAAGATCCAGAGCCAGTACGACAAGGGTCTCATCGACGACGAGGAGCGCCGCTCCGAGCTCATCGAGATCTGGGACAAGGCGACCAACGAGATCGCCTCCGTCATGCGCGAGTCCATGCCGAAGATGAACACCATCAACCGCATGGTCTCCTCGGGCGCTCGTGGTAACTGGATGCAGGTCCGCCAGATCGCCGGTATCCGTGGCCTCGTGGCAAACCCGAAGGGCGAGATCATCCCGCGCCCGATCAAGTCCTCGTACCGCGAGGGCCTGTCGGTGCTCGAGTACTTCATCGCCACGCACGGTGCCCGCAAGGGTCTCGCCGACACGGCTCTCCGTACGGCGAACTCGGGCTACCTCACGCGTCGTCTCGTCGACGTGTCGCAGGACGTGATCGTGCGCGAGGAGGACTGCGGCACCGAGCGCGGCCTCATGGTCCCGATCGCCGTGCCGGACCACAACGGCGAGCTCGTCCGTGACGAGAACGTCGAGAACACGGTGTACACCCGTACGCTCGCGGTCGACACGGTCGACTCCGAGGGCAACGTGCTCGCCCCGGCGGGCGCCGACCTCGGCGACGTCCTCATCAACCGCCTGATCGAGGCCGGCATCACCGAGCTCCGCGTCCGGTCCGTCCTGACGTGCGAGTCCGCGGTGGGTACGTGCGCGAAGTGCTACGGCCGTTCGCTCGCGAGCGGCAAGCTCGTGGACATCGGCGAGGCGGTCGGCATCATCGCGGCCCAGTCGATCGGTGAGCCTGGCACGCAGCTGACGATGCGTACCTTCCACACCGGTGGCGCCGTCTCGGCGTCCGGCAGCGAGGACATCACGCAGGGTCTTCCCCGTATCCAGGAGCTCTTCGAGGCCCGCACCCCCAAGGGTGTCGCCCCGATCTCCGAGGCCGCGGGCCGTGTCTCGATCGAGGACACCGAGAAGCAGCTGCGCATCGTCCTGACCCCGGACGACGGAACTGAGGAGATCGCCTACCCGGTCTCCCGCCGTGCACGTCTGCTCGTCGAGGAAGGCCAGCGCGTCGAGGTCGGGCAGAAGCTCGTCAACGGCCCGGTCGACCCGAAGCAGGTCCTGCGTATCCAGGGCCCGCGCGAGGCGCAGAAGTTCCTTGTCGACGAGGTCCAGGGCGTGTACCGCTCGCAGGGCATCGGCATCCACGACAAGCACGTGGAGGTCATCGTCCGGCAGATGCTGCGCCGCGTCACGGTGATCGAGTCCGGCGACACGGATCTGCTCCCGGGCGAGCTCGCCGAGTCGCGCCGCTACCGCGACGAGAACCGCCGCGTGGTGTCCGAGGGCAAGAAGCCGGCCTCTGGCCGTCCCGAGCTCATGGGCATCACCAAGGCGTCGCTCGCCACGGAGTCCTGGCTCTCGGCCGCATCGTTCCAGGAGACCACCCGCGTCCTCACGCAGGCGGCCATGGAAGCGAAGAGCGACCCGCTGCTCGGTCTCAAGGAGAACGTCATCATCGGCAAGCTCATCCCGGCCGGTACGGGTCTGCCCCGTTACACCGAGATCGCGGTCGAGCCGACCGAGGAAGCCAAGGCGACGCTCTTCACCGGTCCGAGCGCGTTCAGCGACTTCGCGTACGATCCGCTGAACGGCGACGGCGTTCAGGAGTTCCACGCGATTCCGCTCGACGACTACGACCTCGGCGGCGGCGACTACCGCTGACGGTCCCGCCGTCGTCGTCCTTCGCCCGGCGGTGGACGACGACGGCGACAGGCAGTTCCGCGCGGCCGGCATCCCTTCCGGGGGGCGCCGGCCGCGCGGCCGTTTGGCCCTCGTCTCGGCGGGGAGAAGGCCGTTTAGGGGACGCCGTCCTGCGCGTGCTAAGATTTCTACGATTGTTTCTGTGTGGCAGAGGATGATGGCCGCCGTGTCGACGCGCGGAGGAAGCCTGTTTCCGGGTTGCGGGGTTGGTGCGCAACAAATGCCACACTTTCGCACGCCTACGGTCGAACCGCAGCGAGTGTGAATCGACCGTCAATGCTCGTTGAGGCAGGCCATGATTCCGGTCGAGCCTGCCCGGGCGAAGTTCAACGAAGTACGGAGAACACGAAAGTGCCTACTATTCAGCAGTTGGTCCGCAAGGGCCGCACGCCGAAGGTCTCCAAGACCAAGGCTCCTGCCCTCAAGGGCAGCCCGATGCGCCGTGGCGTGTGCACCCGCGTGTACACGACCACCCCGAAGAAGCCGAACTCGGCCCTCCGCAAGGTGGCCCGTGTCCGCCTCAACGGTGGCGTTGAGGTCACGGCCTACATCCCTGGCGTTGGCCACAACCTGCAGGAGCACTCGATCGTGCTCGTTCGCGGCGGCCGCGTGAAGGACCTCCCGGGTGTCCGCTACAAGATCGTCCGCGGTGCGCTCGACACGCAGGGCGTCAAGAACCGTCAGCAGGCCCGCAGCCGCTACGGCGCGAAGAAGGAGAAGAAGTAATGCCTCGCAAGGGTCCCGCCCCGAAGCGCCCGCTCGTCGTCGACCCGGTCTACGGCTCGCCGCTCGTCACGCAGCTCATCAACAAGGTGCTCGTGGACGGCAAGAAGTCCACGGCCGAGCGCATCGTCTACGGCGCCCTCGAGGGCGCCCGTCAGAAGACCGGCGGCGACCCGGTTGCGACCCTCAAGAAGGCGATGGACAACGTCCGTCCGACCCTCGAGGTCAAGTCCCGCCGCGTCGGTGGCGCCACCTACCAGGTTCCGGTCGAGGTCAAGCCGGGCCGCGCGACGGCGCTCGCCCTGCGCTGGCTCGTCGGCTACTCCAAGGCCCGCCGCGAGAAGACCATGACGGAGCGCCTCCAGAACGAGCTTCTGGACGCGTCGAATGGTCTCGGTGCCGCAGTCAAGCGCCGCGAGGACACGCACAAGATGGCCGAGTCGAACAAGGCCTTCGCGCACTACCGCTGGTAAATGCCTGATTCGCCGCCGGCCCCACGAGGGCCGGCGGCGAATGCGCAGCCTACAAGGGAAAACATAGGGAGACACCGTGGCACTCGACGTGCTTACCGACCTCAGCAAGGTCCGCAATATCGGCATCATGGCGCACATCGATGCCGGCAAGACCACCACGACCGAGCGGATCCTCTTCTACACGGGCGTGAACCACAAGATCGGCGAGACGCACGACGGTGCTTCGACGACCGACTGGATGGAGCAGGAGAAGGAGCGCGGCATCACGATCACGTCCGCCGCCGTCACCTGCTTCTGGAACCAGAACCAGATCAACATCATCGACACCCCTGGTCACGTGGACTTCACGGTTGAGGTCGAGCGCTCCCTGCGCGTGCTCGACGGCGCCGTCGCCGTCTTCGACGGCAAGGAGGGCGTCGAGCCCCAGTCCGAGACGGTGTGGCGCCAGGCCGACAAGTACGACGTGCCCCGCATCTGCTTCGTCAACAAGATGGACAAGCTCGGTGCCGACTTCTACTTCACGGTCGACACGATCGTGAAGCGCCTCGGCGCGAAGCCGCTCGTCATGCAGCTTCCGATCGGTTCTGAGAACGACTTCGTCGGCGTCGTCGACCTGCTCACCATGAAGGCCCTCGTGTGGCCCGGCGACGCCAAGGGCGACGTGACCATGGGTGCTGCCTATGAGACCCAGGAGGTCCCCGCGGACCTCAAGGAGCGCGCTGAGGAGTACCGCCACCAGCTCGTCGAGACCGTTGCTGAGGCGTCCGAAGAGCTCATGGAGAAGTACCTCGAGGGCGAAGAGCTCACGGTCGAGGAGCTCAAGGCGGGCGTGCGCAAGCTCACCGTCAACTCGGAGATCTACCCGGTCTTCTGTGGCTCTGCGTTCAAGAACCGCGGCGTCCAGCCGATGCTCGACGCGGTCATCGACTACCTTCCCTCGCCCCTCGACGTGCCCGCGATGATCGGCCACGACCCGAAGGACGAGTCGATCGAGCTCAGCCGCAAGCCGAGCGAGACGGAGCCGTTCTCGGCCCTCGCCTTCAAGATCGCGGCCCACCCGTTCTTCGGCCAGCTCAACTTCATCCGCGTGTACTCGGGCAAGGCGACGTCCGGCATGCAGGTGCTGAACTCGACGAAGGGCAAGAAGGAGCGCCTCGGCAAGCTCTTCCAGATGCACGCCAACAAGGAGAACCCGGTAGACGAGCTCCACGCTGGCCACATCTACGCTGTCATCGGCCTCAAGGACACGACGACGGGCGATACGCTCTGCGACATCAACAACGCGATCGTCCTCGAGTCGATGACGTTCCCGGAGCCGGTGATCTTCGTCGCGATCGAGCCGAAGACGAAGGGCGACCAGGAGAAGCTCTCGACCGCCATCCAGAAGCTCTCGGCTGAGGACCCGACGTTCACCGTCTCCCTCAACGAGGAGACGGGCCAGACCGAGATCGGCGGCATGGGCGAGCTCCACCTGGACATCCTCGTGGACCGCATGCGCCGTGAGTTCAAGGTCGAGGCCAACGTGGGCAAGCCGCAGGTTGCCTACCGCGAGACCATCAAGAAGAAGGTCGAGAAGGTCGACTTCACGCACAAGAAGCAGACTGGCGGTTCCGGCCAGTTCGCCAAGGTGCAGGTCACGTTCGAGCCGCTCGACACCTCCGAAGGCACGTTCTACGAGTTCGAGAACGCCGTGACGGGCGGCCGCGTGCCGCGCGAGTACATCCCTTCGGTGGACGCGGGCATCCAGGACGCCATGCAGTTCGGCATCCTGGCCGGCTACCCGATGGTCGGCGTCAAGGCGATCCTCACCGACGGTGCGTACCACGACGTCGACTCCTCGGAAATGGCGTTCAAGATCGCCGGTTCGCAGGTCTTCAAGGAAGGCGCCCGCCGCGCCAACCCGGTGCTCCTCGAGCCGCTCATGGCGGTCGAGGTGCGCACGCCTGAGGACTACATGGGCGACGTCATCGGCGACCTCAACTCCCGCCGTGGCCAGATTCAGGCCATGGAGGATGCGGTAGGCGTCAAGGTGATCCGCGCGCTCGTCCCGCTGTCCGAGATGTTCGGCTACATCGGCGACCTGCGCTCCCGGACCCAGGGCCGTGCTGTCTACTCGATGCAGTTCGACAGCTACTCCGAGGTCCCGAAGGCCGTTGCCGACGAGATCATCCAGAAGTCGCGCGGCGAGTAGTTCTGGAAGGTGCCCCGTCCGCCGTCGTCTTCGCGGGACTCAGTCCCGAGAAGGGGCGACGGCGGCGGGTCACCACCCTGTGGGGCTGAACGCCCCGCGAATTTTACGAAAGAAACAGCCCCCCAGTAGACTTGCCAGAGTTTCAGTTGCGACAAGCGCGGCTGGAGGCAGTCTTCTTAAGAAACCTTCATAGGAGGAACCAGTGGCGAAGGCAAAGTTCGAGCGGACTAAGCCGCACGTCAACATTGGCACCATCGGTCACGTCGACCACGGTAAGACCACGTTGACCGCTGCCATTTCGAAGGTGCTTGCCGACAAGTACCCGGACCTGAACGAGAAGCGCGACTTCTCGTCGATCGACGCGGCTCCTGAGGAGCGCCAGCGCGGTATCACCATCAACATCGCCCACATCGAGTACCAGACGGAGAAGCGCCACTACGCTCACGTCGATGCTCCGGGCCACGCCGACTACATCAAGAACATGATCACCGGTGCGGCTCAGATGGACGGCGCGATCCTCGTGGTCGCCGCGACCGACGGTCCGATGGCCCAGACCCGCGAGCACGTTCTGCTCGCCCGCCAGGTCGGCGTTCCCTACCTCCTGGTCGCGCTGAACAAGGCTGACATGGTTGACGACGAGGAGCTCCTTGACCTCGTCGAGATGGAGGTCCGCGAGCTCCTGTCCTCGCAGGGCTTCGACGGCGACAACGCTCCCGTCATCCGTGTCTCGGGCCTCAAGGCCCTCGAGGGCGACCCCAAGTGGGTCAAGTCCGTCGAGGACCTCATGGACGCCGTCGACGAGAACGTTCCGGACCCGGTTCGTGACCGCGACAAGCCGTTCCTCATGCCGATCGAGGACGTCTTCACGATCACCGGTCGTGGCACCGTCGTGACCGGCCGTGCCGAGCGTGGCACGCTTGCCCTGAACTCCGAGGTCGAGATCGTCGGCATCCGCCCGGTCCAGAAGACCACGGTCACGGGTATCGAGATGTTCCACAAGCAGCTCGACGAGGCATGGGCCGGCGAGAACTGTGGCCTTCTCCTCCGTGGCATCAAGCGTGAGGACGTCGAGCGCGGTCAGGTCGTTGTGAAGCCGGGTTCGATCACCCCGCACACCGACTTCGAGGCGAACGTCTACATCCTCTCCAAGGACGAGGGCGGCCGTCACAACCCGTTCTACTCGAACTACCGCCCGCAGTTCTACTTCCGTACCACGGACGTGACCGGCGTCATCACCCTCCCCGAGGGCACCGAGATGGTCATGCCCGGCGACAACACTGAGATGACCGTTCAGCTCATCCAGCCGATCGCTATGGAAGAGGGCCTCGGCTTCGCCATCCGCGAGGGTGGCCGCACCGTTGGCTCGGGCCGCGTCACGAAGATCCTCAAGTAGTCTCTTCGAGATCTTCGAAGCCGCTAGAAGGCCTTAGCTGAGAAGACCCCGTCGCAGCATTGCGGCGGGGTTTTCTTGACCCCTATTATTCCAACGAGTGGATAAAATCTGAGGGGGCAAGGATGGGAAACGCATCTCCCGAGTTCGACGCCGGCTACGTGGAGGGCTTCGAGGCCGGCCGACGCGAAGGGTTCGCCGAGGGGCACCGCGTCGGTTTCTTCGAAGGGCATCGGGCGGGCTGGGAGGAGCGGGCCTCGATGATGGCCCCCGCCGGGTTGCGCCCCCCGGAGCCTGCTCGGCTGGGGATGGCCGCGGAGTCCAGGGCTCCCTTCATCCGACCCCCAGCCCCACTTCGGCCAGCCCCACTTCGGCCAGTCCCGCCACGGCCAGCCCGGCAATCTCCACCCACGGCGCCGCGTCTCGCCCAGCCCCCGACTCTGAGGCCCGTCTCGGAGAGGTACGACGCCGAGGACATCGCCCGCCGTCGTCGGCGCCGCGGAATCCTGAATGCCAACATCGCCCTGTATGCCGCCTCCCTCCTCATCGTGGCCGCGGCTGCGCTCTTCCTTGCGAGCTCCGCCAGCGACGGGTTGCGTCTCACGGCCCTGTTCGTGGTCACGGCCGTGTTCTACGCGATTGGTCTGCTGGTCCATGCCCGCGTGGCGCGGCTCCGGCCGGCGGCCGTCGCGTTCACGGGCACCGGGCTCGCGCTCCTGCCGGTCTCCGGTCTTGCCGTTGATGTGCTCGCCGTGCACAACACCGCAGTGACCTGGTTCGCGACGAGTCTCATCGGGCTTGTCGCCTTCGGAGCGGCGGCGGTCCGGCTCGAGAGCCGCATCCTGGTCTACGCGTCCATCACCTTCGCGTTCTCAGGGGCATGGTCAGCCGCTGCCGGCGTGGGCGGTGCGCTCGCGGTCGACTTCGCGGCCCTGCTCGCGCTGTCGGCCGGGTTGGGGGTCCTCGTGCTCATGCGTCCGCGATGGGTCCCGCGCGCCTATCTCCGGCCCCTCGTCCGCGTGCATCCGCTGGTGGCCCCGGCCGTGCTCGCTGCGGCAACCATCGCCGCAAGGGGCCTGGAGCGGTGGCAGTATCCGGGGCTGGCCGCCGCCGTCTGCGCATCGCTTGCCGTCACCGCGTTGGTTCGCGGTCCGGCGCTCGTTCGCCGCCTTTCGTGGTGGGGCGCACGGGGGACGGCGGTCCTCGCCATGGCAGTCGGGTCCGCCCAGGCAGCCGACGTCGGCTGGTTGGGGAATGCTGCCAGTGGCGTGGGTGCTGCGATCGGGGCGGCAGCGGTGGCCAGCGCCGTCGAGGTCTTCCTCGTCGTGATTCTTGGGGATCGCCTCGAGGCGCGTCTGGGACTTACACGGGACAGCATCGCGCTCGAGCAGGCGGCGGCGGTTGGAGGCATGTTCCTGCTCGTCATAGCGGCCGTCGCGATTCAGACAGCAGGGATGGGCAGCGGTCCGGTGCCCGTCGTCGTGGCCTGCGCCGCGATGCTCCTCTCCGCCCAGCTCGTGGGGTGGTGGCACGGAGGTGCGGCCGAATGGCTTCCATGTGCTGCGATCGCCTCCCTCCCGCTGGCCCAGGAGTCGTTGGAGCCAACGGGCTTCGCTGTGCTCGTGGTCTGGGGTGCCGCGTACTGGCTCAGCCGTGCCAGATGGCCGCGAGCTCCCCGGCCCACATCGGGCAGACCGTGGCGGGGAGGCGAGTTCATCGCAGCGGCACGGTACGCCTCCCTGCTCGCGGCTCCCTCGGTGGTCAATGCGTGCCTGCCCTCCGGGTGGAGCGCCCCAGAGCGTGTGGCGCCTCTCAGCTCGGCTCTTGCCGGAGCCGCCGCCGCGCAACTCATGCTCACGGCGCTGCTGCGCGTGCTCGGAATCACCGAGTTCGGGCGGCGCGCTGCGGTCGTGATCATGTCGGTCGCGGCCTCAGCGGGGTGCGCGGCCGCGGCCGTGACGGCGACGAGTTCGGTGCTCTACGGTCTGACGGCAGCGGCCGTCTGCCTTGCGGCCGTGGCGCTCACGGCGGCCCTGTTCGGACGGGGCGACGCGGAGAAGCGAGACCTCCTCGTCGGTGAACTTGTGCCACCGATCCTCGTGGCCGTCTTGGCGGGGGAAGCCTACGCGGCCGACGAGTGGGGCATCGGGAACGGTGTGCTGTTCGTGCTGGCCCTCGTCTTCGGGTCCTGTGCAGTGCGGTCCTTCGGGAGCCCTGAGATGTGGACCTACCTCTGGCTGGCGCGGGCCTCAGGCAGCGCACTCGTGCTCGGGGTATTCCACGCCATGGAGCGTGACGGATGGCACCTGAGCCTCGGCGGTCAGGCGCTCTCAGAATGGCATGTTCTCGCGGCGGTCACCCTCGCGCAGCTGTGGATCCCTCTCGTTGCCGGCGTGCCAGGCAGGGAACTGCCTGACGCGGGAATCCGCGGGCGCGTCCCGGGGCCGTTTCCCTGGGCCCTTGGCGACGCCGCCGTCACGCTCGGCGTTGCGACGGCCGCGCTGGTTTCGGTCAGCGCGGTCGAGGGCCTTGCGGGGCAGCAGGAGATCGGCCCCCTGACCTCCGCTCTGTGGGTTGCACTCACCGTGGGTGCCTCGACGTGCGGCGTCGTGCTCCGGCGTCGCCCCGCCGCCCTGGCATTCGTGCCCGCCGTGCTGGTGCTGTCGCCGCTCGCGGCGCGGGGCGACCTGCGACTCCTCGAAATCAGCATCGGGCTCTGCGCGGCCTATGCCGCAGCTATGGTGTATCTCGCGCCCGGGGTCCGGCTCCGCGGCGCCCACCTGCTCGCGGCGCGGGCGCTTCCGCTGATCCTTGCTGGCCTCGTCGCGCGCGACGCGACAGCCTCACCGACTGTACTGAGCCTGGTCTTCGCCGTCGGGCTTGCCTTGCAGCACGCGGTACGCGGCCTGCTCAAACGGACGACGGCGGGCCTCCCGTTCCAGGGCGCAGCGTACTGGAGCGGGCTGGCGGCTCAGCTTGCCCTTCCGGTGGCCTACGCCGTCACGTCAAGGTCAGAAGCCGGTGGGGGCCGCTGGGTCCTCATCGTCGAGACGGCCCTCGCGGCGGCCTCGGTCGTGGCGACTCTGCGCGAGCATCCGCGGGCCGGGTATGGGGGCCTCGCGGCTGCCTTCCTTGCGCTCGTGTGGGTCGGGCCGGCCCTCGCGTTCCCGCCCGACCAGCTGCTGTCCGCACCCCTCCTCACGTCACAGGGTTTCGTGCTGGTGTCGGCTTTGCTCGCCGTCGTGCACGTGTTCGGGCTCGGACGGCGGGGCGGCCCTGGTCATCGGCCGCTCTGGCCGTGGACGAGCGGAGGCGCGGTGTTTGCCTCAGCGGCGGTCGCCTCTGGGATCGGGCAGGAGCCATGGGTCTTCGGCGTCGCGGCAGGCGCCGCGGCGGCCCTCCTCATCACGACCAGCTGGGTCTGGCGCGGCGTCGCGGGCGTGGCGCAAACGGCCTTCCCGCTCGGGGTTCTCGGATTCCTGATCGGCGGGACTGCGGGTGCGACGAGCGTGTTCGCGGGGGAAGCGGAGCCGTGGCGGCACGTGCTCCCTCTGCTCGTCGGAGCTCTCGTCCCAGCTGGCATCGGGCTCGCCCTTCGCTGGGCACCGGTCTGGTTGCGGGGCGTCGAGCCCCTCGACGAGCCGCTCGACGCGCCCATCCTACGGCTCGGCGCTGATCCGGTGCGGCGCTGGTCGATCGTCGCGGCAGCCGCCCTGGCGCTGCTCCTCGCCGCATGCGTCTCATGGGACCCACCCGCGGCCCATCTCCTGCCGGGCCTCGCCGGTGCCCTCGTTGCACTGGCCGTCTCGGAGGCTCCCTCGAGGTGGCTGCGGTCCTCGCTCGAGGTCGGCGCCGTCGTCGTGCTTGCGGCGACGCAACGAGCGGTGTTCGGCGGCACGGAGGAGCCGAGCTTGTTCTGGCTCGCCCAGTGGTACATCGTGGTCGCGGGCGTCGTGGCACTGCTGCGCTACATCGCGGGGGACCGCCGAAACGGGCAGCGGTGGCTTGCGGCCGCCGCGGGGGCAGCGAGCCTCGCTGGCCTCGCCTCCGCCGCCGGCGCCGATTCGGCGCAGCAGGTCTGGCTGCTCCTCGTCTTCGTCAGCCTGACCGTGGCTGGCCTCGCGGGTGCCGACCGACGCTTCACGGCGTGGGGCGCCCTCGGCGTTCTCGCCTGCGTCCTGTGGGCCGTCCGTGCGTACCCCTATCTGCTGCTCGCCGGCCTCGGCCTCGCACTCATCGGTGCGGCCGTCTGGTGGCTCCTGCGCGCCTCCCGGGGCACGCTGCTACGGTAGGAGCGCCGGTCGGATGGCCGGTGCACCCGAGGGAGGAAGCCGCCGTGGCCTGGATCATTGTCATCGCCCTGGTCATCGTGATCGTGGGCGGCTATTTCAGCATTCGGAAGAACTTCAAGAACGAGATCGAGCGCGCGCGGCGCATTCGTCGCGCGAACCGCGGGGAATAGCTAGGCCGCGGTCCGCTCGCGTGCCGCGGTGAGCTGCCGCAGCCACTCGAATGAGGCCTTCGGGGTCCGCTCGAGCGTGTCGAAATCGACGTGGACGAGGCCGAAGCGCTGGGTGTAGCCCGCGGCCCACTCGAAATTGTCGAGGAGGGTCCACACGAACCAGCCTGCCAGCTCCACGCCCTCCGCCGGACCGCCGGGCGCGACCGAATCGAGCGCCGACTCGAGGTGCGCAGCGAGGTAGTCGATCCGCTCGCTGTCGTCGATCGGCCCGTCCGTGCTCGCTGGCTCTGGAAAGCTCGCGCCGTTCTCGGTGATGAGGATCGGCGGGAGCGTGTCTCCGTAGCGGTCGCGCATCTGGACGAGCAGGGTGCCCAGGTGCGCGGGCGCGATCGGCCAGCCGAAGCCAGTGCGTGGGAACTCCGGGAAGTCGGCGAGATGGAAGGGCAGCCGCTTGAGTGCGGCCACGCGGCGGTGATGCCCCGTGGGCGCCCCTGCGGCCGGCCCGGCTCCGGCCCCGATGCGCACCGGGTAGTAGTAGTTGAGGCCGTAGAAGTCGAGCGGCTGCTGGATGAGCTCGAGGTCGCCGGGACGCACGGCGTCCAGGAGAGGCGCGAAGTTGCGCTTCGCGATCCACGGAACGCGGGGATAGCGGCCGAGCAGGATGGGGTCGGCGAACAGGCGGTTGAAGATGGCGTCGAACAGGCCCGCGTGGAGCCGGTCGAACGGCCGCCACGACTTCGCCGACACGGGCGCGTGGAGGTTCGTGATGCCGATCTTGCCGTCGTCGGTGGACGCGCGCAGCGCTTGGACCCCGAGACCGTGGGCGAGGAGCTGGTGGTGAACGCTCGGCAGTGCCTCGTACAGGAGCTGCTTTCCTGGGGCGTGCACCCCGAGGGCGTACCCGTTGAGCGTGACGGTCGCGGGCTCGTTGAGAGTGATCCACTGGTCGACCCGGTCGCCGAGCCGACGCCCCGCCTCGGCCGCGTACTCGGAGAACCGCTCGGCGGTTTCGCGGGAGAGCCAGCCTCCCGCCTCCTCGAGGGGGAGCGGCGTGTCCCAGTGGTACAGCGTGACGACGGGCCGGATGCCGGCTTCGAGCAGCCCGTCGAGGAGTCGCTCGTAGAAGGCCCAGCCCTTCTCGTTCCATGCCCCCCGACCATCAGGCTGGACCCGGGGCCACGCGATGGAGAGCCGGTAGGCGTCAACGCCGAGCCGCGAGAGGAGGGCGAGGTCCTCCTCCGCGCGGTGGTAGTGGTCGTCCGCGATGTCGGGGGAGGCGCCGTCGGCGATCGTCCCGGGGGAGTGCGCGAAGGCGTCCCATCCCGACGGACCCCGGCCGTCGTCGTCGACCGCCCCCTCGATCTGGAACGCCGCCGTCGCGACGCCGAGCGTGAAGCCCGGGGGCAGCAGGGCTGCCAAGCGGTCGACGGCGGTACGCGGCATGGGCCTATCATCGCGCCGAGCGTGCGGAATTGGCTATCGCCCGCGCGGGGTTTGGCGGGAAGCCGGGCCCGGAGAGGCTCAGCGAGCTCGGAGGGCTCAGGCTTGGACGGGCTCAGCTGGCGCGTCGGCGAGCATCACGGCGACGGCGGAACCGGTCCGGAGCCCGTCGTCGAACGCGCGGACGGCGTTGAGCCCGCTCGCGTCCCGGGCGCCCCCGATCACGGTGTGGGGGACGCCCTCGTGGGCGAGCCCCTCGGCGAGCGCGGCGCGGGGCTCCTGCCCCGCCGCGAGGATCACGGTGTCGCCGGGGATGAGCTCGAGGGCCCCCTCCGGGTCGGTGATCTCGACGCCGTCGGCCGTGATCCTGCGGTAGCCGACGCCGGTCAGCGTCCGCACGCCAGCGGCGCGGAGCTCCGCGAGGACGGCCCACCGGGTCGACGGGCCGATGCCCGCACCGATGCGTCCGCTGCGGCGCATGATCGTGATCTCCCGCTCCGGGTTCGCTTCCGCCAGCAGGTGGGCGAGGTCGACGGCGATTCCCCCCGCGCCGACGATGGCCACTCGACGCCCCACCCGGCCAGGCGCGGCGAAGGCCTCCCTGTAGTCGATGACGTGCCCGAGTTCGGTCCCGGGAAGACGCACTGTGCGGGGCAGGACGCCCGTCGCGACGACAACGTGCGCGTAGCCCACGAGGCTCGCCGCGGTGGCCTCGGTCCCCGTGAGCACCCGAACGTCCAGCCCCGGAAGGAGGTTCTCGAAGTATCGGATGGTCTCGAGGAAGTCAGACTTGCCGGGCACACGGCCGGCCAGCTGAAACTGTCCCCCTATCTCGTCCTCGGCCTCGTACAGGTCTACGCGGACCCCCGCCGCGCCGAGAGTCGCTGCCGCCTGGAGGCCTGCGGGACCGGCGCCGACGACGGCCACGCGCCCGGGTCCTCCCGCACGAGCCGCCGGAGGAGTTCGGGACGGCACGGCGCGCAGCGGGATCGGCGGGTACTCGAGCTCGCGGCCAGCCCGCGGATTGACGAGGCACGAGACTGGCTCGTCCCCGAACGAACGGTCGAGGCATGCCTCGTTGCAGCCGATGCACGTATTGACGAGCTCGAGCCGCCCGGCACGGGAGGTTTCGACGATCCGTGGGTCTGCGAGGAAAGGCCGGGCCATGGCCACGAGGTCGCCGTCGCCCCGGGCCAGTGCCTCGTCGGCGAGCGGAACCGAGTTGATGCGGTTGGAGGCAATGACCGGTGTCTCGAGGCCCGCGGCTCGGACCGCCGTGCGCACGCGCCGGGCCACAGCCAGCCAATGCCCATGCGGGACCAGGGCCTGGACCGTGGGGACAGCTGATTCGTGCCAGCCGACTCCCACGTTCAGTGCGTCGGCGCCTCCGGCCGCGAGCTCGACGGCGAGGTCATCGAGCTCGCGGTCAGTGCTCGAACCATCCATGAGGTCCGCACCCGAGGTCCTGACGATGACAGGGAATTCCGGCCCGACGGCCTCGCGCACCGCGCGCAGGACCGCGAGCGGGAAGCGGCGGCGCCGCTCCGCGTCGCCGCCCCACGCGTCGTCCCGCAGGTTGGTGAGCGGCGAGACGAACTGATTGATGAGGTAGCCCTCGGAGGCCATGATCTCGACCGCGTCGAAGCCGAGTTCGCGGGCTCGGTGGGCGCCGGAGGCGAAGTCGGCGATCGTGCGCTGGATCTGCTCCTCGTCCATGGCCTCCGGCTCGCAGCGCGAGAAGCGGCTGTAGACGGACGACGGCGCGAGCGGCCTCAGTCCGAAGGTCGCCTCGAACGCGTAGCGGCCCGCGTGGAAGAGCTGAAGTGCCAGATGGCCTCCCGCCTCCTGGACGGCCGCCGCGGCTCGCGCGAGCGCCGGCGCGGACTCCGGCTCATTCACGAGCGCGTACGTCCCGCCCCCGGCACCCTCGCGGTTCACCGCCGCACCTCCCGTGATGATGAGGTCGGCCCCGCCGAGCGCCCGTTCGCGGTAGAACTGGGCGAGCGCGGCCCCGCCGTCGTCGGTCCGTTCGAGGTTGAGGTGCATGGAACCCATGACGATCCGGTGCTTCAACTCGAGCGTGCCGATGCGCACCGGCGTGAACGCGCGCGCCGTCATCAGCGGGTGGGCCGTTCGGGGATGCTGATGGGCTCGCTCGTCTCGTAGAAGTACGGCGGGGCCGCGACCGTCATCCCGCCGTCGACCACGAGGGTCTGTCCCGTGATGTAGTCCGACGTGGGGGAGAGCAGGAACTCGATCGCGTTGGCCATGTCCGCGATCGTCCCCGGACGGCCCTTCGGGATCTTCGCGATCACCGACTCCATCGGTGCCTGCCCGGGAACGTTGTAGAAGTACTCGAGCGAGTCGGAATCGATGAGCCCGCCGTTGACCGCGTTGACGTTGATCCCGTACGGGGCGAACTCGACCGCCATGTAGCGGACGAAGGACTCGACGGCGGCCTTGTACGAGCCGAGGGCGGCGTACGTCGGGAACGCGCGCTGGCTCCCGTAGCTCGTCACTGCGACGATCCGGCCGCCTCGGTCCATGAGCTTGACGGCCTCCTCGCTGCCCAGGACGAAGGGGCGCACGTTCATCGCGTACGAGCGGTCGAGGTGGTGCGCGCGCAGCTCCATGACGCGCTTGAACGCGGCCGCTGCCGCGTTGTTCACGAAGTAGTCGAGCCGGCCGTAAGTGTCCGCGACGCTGTCGAAGAGGCGGACGATGTCCTCGGGGTTCTCGACGTCCGCCTGGACGGCGATGCCGTCGCCACCGAGCTCCTTGAGCCGCTCGACGACGTCCTGCGCGAGCCCGACGTTCTTCTTGTAGTTGACGACGACCTTCGCGCCGCCCGCGGCGAGCTGCTCGGCGAGCTGCCTTCCGATGCCCCGTGAGGCCCCGGTGATGAGGGCGATCTTGTCTGCGTGGACCTTGTCCGTCACTTCGACTCCTTAACAGCGGCGCGGTGGAACACGTCCCGTGCCACGACAGTCTTCTGGATCTCGTTCGTGCCCTCCTCGAAGCGCTGGGCCCGGGCGTCCCGGTACACGCGCTCGATGGTCTGGGTCTTCCAGTACCCGAGTCCACCATGGACCTGCAGGGCCTTGTCCGTCACGCGGGTGAGCATGTCGACGGCGATCATCTTTGCCATGGACGAGAGCGCGCTCGCGGACTCGCGGCCCTCCTGCCACTGTGCGGCCGCGTGCAGCACGAGGGCTTTCGCGGCCTCGATGTCCGCCTCGTTCTCTGCGATCTGGAAGGCAATGGCCTGCCGCTCGGCGAGCTGCTTGCCGAACGTCACACGGCGGAGCGCATAGTCGACGGCGAGCTCCTGGGCCCGTTCGGCAAGGCCCACGCAGCTCATGGCGACCGAGATGCGGCTGGGGGTGAGGAAGCCTCCGAGCGCGACGGCGAGGCCGTCGCCCTCCTCGCCGAGCCGGTTGGCCACGGGGACGGGGGTGTCGGAGAAGACGAGCTCGGCATGGTCGGTGCCGCGCACGCCCATCGTCTCGGACGTGTCCAGTACGGTGGCGCCCGGGGCGTGCCGGTCGACGAGCAGCGCCACTGTGCCGTGCTTGCCCGTACTGCCCTCGAGCCGGGCGAAGAGGAGCCAGTAGTCGCAGCGCACGCCGAACGTGATGAGGTGCTTCCGGCCGGTGAGGTAGTACGTGTCGCCGTCGCGGCGGACCGTGCTCGTGATGTCCGCTCCCGTGCCGTTTCCCGGCTCCGTGAGGGTGAAGGCGACCTTGATCTCGCCCGCGATCGACGGTTTGACGAAGCGCTCCCGCTGCTCATCGTTCGCGAAGGGATTCATGGCGCGCCACGTGCCGTTCACGACGTGCACGATCATCCGCACCGAGGCGTGCGAGCGGGAGAAGACCTCCATGAGACCCATCCACTGCACGAAGCTCAGTCCACGGCCGCCCAGCTCGACGGGGGCGGCGAGCGAGAGGAACCCATGCTCTCTGAGCTCGGTCCACAGCTCCTCGGGGACCTCGCCGGAGGCCTCGATGCGCTCCGCCCACGCCTCGCCCGCCCCGCGGACCCACGCCTCGACGTCGTCCTTGAGCTGCGCGTACTCCGCCTCGGAAAGGGCGCTTCCCCGCCCGTCGAGGGCGATGCTGGTGATGGTCACTTGCTTCCTCCGTCGTCTGTTCGCTGCGGCGTCAGGTTCCTGGCCTGTTCCCGGAGCAGGTACTTCTGGATCTTGCCCACCGCGTTGCGCGGCAGGGCCTCCACGATCTCGAGCCGTTCAGGCCAATAGTGCTTGGAGACCTGGTGCGCGTCGAGATACTCCTGCATGCCCTCGAACGTCAGCCTGCCGTCCTGAGTGGGCACCACGAACGCGCACGCGCGCTCGCCGAGCCGCTCGTCCGGGATGGCCGCGAGGGCAACGTCTTCGACGAGCGGGTGCTCGAACAGGAGCTGCTCGATTTCGGCCACGGGGATCTTCTCGCCCCCACGGTTGATCACGTCGCGGACCCTGCCGGTGATGCGCAGGAAGCCCGCGTCGTCGATGATGCCGAGATCGCCCGTGCGGTACCACCCGTCCTCGGTGAAGGCGGCCGCCGTGAGGTCCGGGCGGTCGAGGTAGCCCTCGAACATCGTCGGGCTGTTGAGCTCGAAGTTGCCCTCCACGCCCGGCGGGAGGGGCTGGCCGTCGTCTGTCACGATCCGGAGCTTCACGCCGTCGAGCATTCGGCCGTCGGTGCCCCACATCTTGACCGGCTCGTCGGCTGGCGTGGCGAGGGCGCCGAGGCACGTCTCGGTCGTGCCGAACGCACCGCACACCGACGCTCCGAGCACGCGCGTCGCCCGCTCCGCGAGTGCGCGGGGCACGGCGGCACCGGTCGCGACGAAGATGCGGAGGCTTTCGGGCACCTGGCCAGTCTCCTCGGCCTTCTTGAGAAGGTCCATGAGGAAGGGCGTCGCCGCCTGGACGAACGTCACGCGCCACCCCTGCATGGCGTCCAGGGCCCGCTGCGCGTCCCACACCTCTTGCACGACCTGCGGTCCGCCGAGCACGAAGGCGAGCCACATGCCGTAGAGGAACCCGGTCTGGTGGGCGAGGGGCGAGGGGATGTAGATCGTGTCGTCGCCCGTGAGCCCGAGGTGGCGGGCCTCCATGGCCGCGGCGCGGCTCAGCACCGAGTGCCGCTGGAGGACACCCTTCGGCTCGCCCGAGGTGCCGGAGGTGAAGAGCAGCTGCGCATGGGCCGAGGCATCGGGAGCCAACGCGTCGAGTGCCTCACGGTCGACGACGACCCCGGCCAGCGCCTCGTCCCAGTCGTGCCACTGCGGGCGGCCCTCCTCGCGGGTGGCATCCGCGACCCCGCGCCCCACTGCGGCGCGGCCGTCGTCGTCCTCGGAGATGACGACGACGTGCCGCAGCGCGAGCGGCAGGCTGGCCCCGGCGTCGTCGTCGCCCCCGAGGATCGAGGCGAGCTCGTCGGCGTGCCGACGGCCGCGGAACGACGCGGGGAGGATGATGACGTTCGCCTGCGAGCGGTGGAGCGCGAAGGAGACCTCGCGCTCGCGGAAGATCGGCATGATCGGCGCGATGACGGCGCCGATCCGCGCCGCGCCCACGGTGCACGCGACGAACTCCGCGCGGTTCGGAAGCTGCACCGCCACGCGGTCGCCGGCCCGGACGCCGAGCTGGACGAGGAGGGAGGCGATGCGATCGGCGCGCTCGTCGAGTTCGGACCACGTGAGGTGTTCCGTCACACGGGGACGGAGGGCGACGACGGCGCTCGCGTTGGGCTTCTCGCCCGCCCATCGGCGGACCCAGTCGGCACCGGGGACGGCCGCGGCAGCATCGACGTCACGCTGGGTGGTGAGCCGGCGCAGGTTGTCCCGGGCCGCCCGCGCCGCGGGCTTCTTGGGCTCGGGGCGCCGCACCGGTCCGTGCTCGACCCGCATGGAGAGCCCGAGCGAGTTCATGGCCGTGAGGAACTCGGGATACGAGATCCGGTAGGCGTTCGGGTAGGTGAGCGTCGAGCGGCCCTCCGCCGCGGAGGCAGCGACCGCGAGCGACATGAGGACCCGGTGGTCGTTGAACGAGGAGAGGTCAGCGCCGACGAGACGCCGCACGCCGCGGACCCGAAGGTCGTTCCCGTCGATGCGCAGGTCCCCGCCCATGCTGTTGAGCTGGAGCATCGCGGCCACGCGGTCGGACTCCTTGAGGCGAACGTGGGCGACGTTGCGGAAGACGCTCTCGCCTTCCGCGAAGGTCGCGAGCGTAGACAGGATCGGCAGCATGTCGGGGACGGTCCGGCAGTCCACGTCGATGGGGGAGAGGCGGAGCCCGTCGTGCCGGACGCGGACGGCGTCCACCGAGGGGTCGTAGGCCATGGGGAGGCCCATCGCCGCGACGATGTCGAGGAAGTCGGACTCGGGGTGGTCGGACTCGCCCGCGCTCGTCTTGCGCAGGCCGTGCAGCACGACGTCGGCTGGCTGGAGGGCCGCCGCGGCGAGCCCGAAGGCTGCCGAGCCGATGTCCGGGGGCATCACGAGGTCGGTGGGCACGGGGACCTGGTTCGGCTCGATCTCGTAGCGGCGCCAGTCCTCCGAGACGCTGACGTGGAGGCCGAACTGACGCATCATGCTCACCGTGAGCTCGATGTAGGTCCGCTCGTTGAACTCGCCCTCGACCGTGATCGTGGTCGGGCCCGTCGCGAACGGCGCGAGCAGGATGAGGCCAGAGATCCACTGTGAGAGGGTGCCGGCGATGCGGACGTCGCCGCCCGTGGGACGCTTGCCGCGGACCCGGATGGGTGGGCAGTCGTCAGGCGAGGAGACGTCCGCACCCATCTGGCGGAGGGCCGCGAGGAGCGGGCCAATCGGACGGCGCTGGAAGTACTTCTGGCCCGTGACGACCACATCGGACTCGCTGAGGGACGCAAGGCCAACCATGAAGTACAGGGTGGTGCCGGAGCTTCCGGCTGAGACGGATTCCCGGCGCGGCCGGTAGGGGCCCCCTTCGACCACGAACGTATCGCCGACCACGTCGATCCGGGTCCCGAGGCCCCGCAGGAGGCCGACGGTGTACTGGACGTGGCGCGCGTCCGTGAGCCCGCGGATCCGGCTGACTCCCGGGGCGAGGGAAGCGAGGATGAGAGCCCGGTGAGCGTGGTATTTCGAGTTGGGTACCAGGACCTCGCCCTTGAGGGGGGCGGCCGTACCGAGGACGGAGAGATGCATGGGTCTGCCCTTTGCGGTGAGGGCCGCAGAGGTTCCGGAGCCGCCGCGGCATTCAATTAGGATCCCTAATGACTTTCCGTAACTGAAACTAGTAAGGCAGGCGCAAGATAGGCAAGGGTCCATCCGCATCGTGGTCGGATCCGATCCGGGTCGCGGCCTCCCTTCGGCGCGCGGCCGGCCTCCTCCCTGGCCGCGTCAGGGCAGTGTGCCCTGCGGATTTCTCTTCTCGACCGATGTCTGGCAGACTAGATGAGTTGTTCAAGCGCTCCTTCGTGTCCCGATCCGGATAATGCCGGGTGCAGGGTCCAAGCTGGAGCCCAAATATGACCCACCTCCGCAAAGAAGCTACGGGTACGTGCGCGTGGAAATCGCGACACGCCCGACCGCGGGGGTCGGAGGGCCGGCTGATTGAGGAACCCGGGAATGCCCGGATTCAGTCAGTGCGGCCTGTGGTGGCCTCGACCTTGAATGCCTCGGCAGCCACGGATAGCTGAAACCGAACAGTGCACATGACTGAATGCGAGTTGAGGATATGGCGGGACAAAAGATCCGCATCCGGCTGAAGTCGTATGACCACGAGGTCATCGACACTTCGGCCCGGAAGATCGTTGAGACGGTCACGCGCGCAGGCGCAACGGTGGTCGGCCCCGTGCCGCTGCCCACGGAGAAGAAC
Organism: Sinomonas sp.; assembly: GCF_036848755.1. NCBI lineage: Bacteria > Bacillati > Actinomycetota > Actinomycetes > Micrococcales > Micrococcaceae > Sinomonas > Sinomonas sp. The sequence goes on from NZ_DAIUJO010000058.1 coordinate 21,030, forward strand.
GTGTACTGCGTCATCCGCTCTCCGCACAAGTACAAGGACAGCCGCGAGCACTTCGAAATGCGCACGCACAAGCGGCTCATCGACATCATCGATCCGACCCCCAAGGCCGTCGACTCGCTCATGCGCCTCGACCTGCCGGCGGACGTCAACATCGAGATCAAGCTCTAGTAGGGAGGTGCTGAGAGAACTATGACCGCAACCCGCAACGTCAAGGGCCTGCTGGGCACGAAGCTCGGCATGACCCAGGTCTGGGACGAGAACAACAACGTCATCCCCGTCACTGTCGTCAAGGCCGACACGAACGTCGTGACCCAGCTCCGCAACGCTGAGACCGACGGCTACACGGCCGTTCAGATCGGCTACGGCCAGATCGATCCCCGCAAGGTCACCAAGCCGCTTGCCGGCCACTTCGAGAAGGCCGGCGTGACGCCGCGCCGTCACCTCGTCGAGGTCCGCACCGCGGACGCAGAGGCCTACGCGCTCGGCCAGGAGCTCTCCGTCGAGCAGTTCGCCGCCGGCCAGAAGATCGACGTCGTCGGCACGACCAAGGGCAAGGGCTTTGCCGGTGTCATGAAGCGCCACGGCTTCGCCGGTGTCTCCGCCTCGCACGGTGCCCACAAGAACCACCGCAAGCCCGGTTCCATCGGTGCTTGCGCCACCCCGGGCCGCGTCTTCAAGGGCCTGCGCATGGCGGGCCGCATGGGCAACGAGCGTCAGACGACGCTCAACCTCACGGTCCACGCTGTCGACGCCGAGAAGTCGCTGCTCCTCATCAAGGGTGCCCTCCCCGGTGCCCGCGGCTCGGTCGTCCTCGTCCGCACCGCTGTGAAGGGAGCCTGAACTCATGGCTAACGCAACTGTGAATGTCGATCTCCCCGCCGAGATCTTCGACGTCCAGACCAACGTGCCGCTTCTGCACCAGGTCGTCGTCGCCCAGCTGGCGGCTGCACGCCAGGGCACGCACAAGGTGAAGAACCGTGGCGAGGTCTCGGGTGCCGGCCGCAAGCCGTTCAAGCAGAAGGGCACCGGCCGCGCCCGCCAGGGTTCCGTGCGCGCCCCGCACATGACCGGTGGCGGCGTCGTCCACGGCCCGACCCCGCGCGACTACTCGCAGCGCACCCCCAAGAAGATGAAGGCCGCCGCGCTCCGCGGTGCCCTCTCGGACCGCGCTCGCAACGGCCGCATCCACGTCGTGGAGACTCTCGGCGCAGCCGAGAAGCCGAGCACGAAGGGCGCGATCGCGACCCTCAAGTCCATCACCGACCGCAAGAACATCCTTGTCGTTCTCGAGCGCGCCGAGGAGAACGCAGCCCTCTCGGTCCGCAACCTCCCCGAGGTCCACGCGCTCTACGCCGACCAGCTCAACACGTACGACGTGCTGGTTTCCGATGACGTGGTGTTCACCAAGGCGGCCTTCGACGCGTTCGTCGCCGATCGGGCGCCCAAGAACGAGGAGACCTCCAAGTGACTGCATCGAGCTACAAGGATCCGCGCGACGTCATCATCGCTCCGGTCGTCTCCGAGAAGAGCTACGGCCTGATCGACGAGGGCCAGTACACCTTCCTGGTGGACCCGCGCTCCAACAAGTCCGAGATCAAGAACGCGGTGGAGCAGATCTTCTCCGTCAAGGTTGCGTCGGTGAACACCGCGAACCGTGAGGGCAAGCGCAAGCGCACCAAGTTCGGCTGGGGCCAGCGCAAGGCAACCAAGCGTGCCATCGTCACTCTCAAGGACGGCAGCACGATCGACATCTTCGGCGGTCCGCTCGCCTGAGCGGAGACCACTTTAACGAGGAACAGGTAAATGGGAATCCGTAACTACAAGCCGACCACCCCGGGCCGTCGCGGCTCGAGCGTGGCCGACTTCGCAGAAATCACGCGTTCGACGCCGGAGAAGTCCCTGGTTCGTCCGCTCCCCAAGAAGGGCGGCCGCAACAACACGGGTCGTATCACCACCCGCCACAAGGGTGGGGGCCACAAGCGCCAGTACCGTCTGATCGACTTCCGTCGCCACGACAAGGACGGCGTCAACGCCCGCGTCGCGGAGATCGAGTACGATCCGAACCGCACCGCGCGCATCGCCCTCCTCCACTTCGTGGACGGCACCAAGCGCTACATCATCGCGCCGAACAAGCTCGCCCAGGGCGACTTCGTCGAGTCCGGTCCGGACGCCGACATCAAGCCCGGCAACAACCTGCCGCTCCGCAACATCCCGGTCGGTACGGTCATCCACGCGGTTGAGCTCCGTCCCGGTGGCGGCGCCAAGCTCGCGCGCTCCGCGGGCGCCTCGGTGCAGCTCGTCGCCAAGGAGGGCAAGTACGCCCAGCTCCGCCTGCCGTCGGGCGAGGTCCGCAACGTCGACGTGCGCTGCCGCGCGACCGTCGGCGAGGTCGGCAACGCCGAGCAGTCGAACATCAACTGGGGCAAGGCCGGCCGCATGCGGTGGAAGGGCAAGCGCCCGACCGTCCGCGGTGTCGCGATGAACCCGATCGACCACCCGCACGGTGGTGGTGAGGGCAAGACCTCCGGTGGTCGTCACCCGGTCAACCCGAACGGCAAGCCCGAGGGCCGTACCCGCCGCCCCAACAAGGCGAGCGACAAGCTCATTGTCCGCCGTCGTCGTACTGGCAAGAACAAGCGATAGGAGCCTGGACACATGCCACGCAGCCTGAAGAAGGGTCCTTTCGTTGACCAGCACCTCTTTGTGAAGGTCGCCCGGGAAAACGATAAGGGCACCAAGAACGTCATCAAGACCTGGTCCCGCCGCTCGATGATCATCCCGGACATGCTCGGGCACACGATCGCCGTGCACGACGGCCGGAAGCACGTCCCGGTCTTCATCACCGAGTCGATGGTCGGGCACAAGCTCGGCGAATTCGCCCCGACGCGGACTTTCCGCGGCCACGTGAAGGACGACAAGAAGGGCAAGCGCCGCTGACCCTGCCGCATGGCAGAGGGAAGCAGTGCTTGAACTTCGAGAAAGAGAAGGAAAGCAATGGAAGCCAAGGCAATTGCGCGCCACATCCGCGTAACGCCGATGAAGGCCCGGCGCGTCGTCAACCTTGTTCGTGGCAAGCAGGCGAATGAGGCTCTGGCGATCCTGAAGTTCGCCCAGCAGGCGGCTTCGGAGCCGGTCTACAAGGTGGTCGCCTCCGCGATGGCCAACGCGCGCGTCCTGGCCGACCGTGACGGTCTGCCCTTCGACGAGAGCGATCTCTACATCAGCGAGGCGTTCGTCGACGAGGGTCCGACGATGAAGCGGTTCCAGCCGCGTGCCCAGGGCCGCGCTTACCGCATCAAGAAGCGCACCAGCCACATCACTGTGGTCGTGGCGACCCCCGAGAACGAGGAGGCCCGCTAAATGGGACAGAAGGTCAACCCGCACGGGTTCCGACTCGGCATCACCACCGACCACGTCTCGCACTGGTTTGCCGACAGCAACAAGCCCGGTCAGCGCTACAAGGACTTCGTCCG
>NZ_DAIUJO010000059.1:0-24383 GCF_036848755.1 Sinomonas sp.
AGGCGAGCTGGATGAGCGGTGCCGAAGAAGTCATAGGCCCAGCCTAGGGTCGGTCGGCCTCGACGGGCGAGGGCGACTCGGTGCCCGCTTCGGGGCGCCCGGCCGCGGCAGGCCACACGGCTGGCCGAACCTTTGCGAAGAAGAACGCCACGACAAAGCCGAGCGCGATCACGGCCGCCGGCAGGAGGATCGACTGGGCCATCGCCGTCGTGAAGCCGCTCTGGATGAACGGCGGGAGGGGGCCCGCGGCGAGACTGCTCGTGCTCGCCGACGCGCCGCCGGGACGCGCAGGAAGCTCGGCTGCGAGGCGCGATTCCATGATGGTTGCGATGGCGGCGCTGCCCAGCACGCCTCCAATCTGGCGCGTGGTGTTGTAGATGCCCGAGCCGGCACCAGCGAGCTGCGGGGGGAGGTTGCGCGTCGCGAGCGTCGCGAGCGGCCCCCAGATGCCCGCGTTGGCGAGGCCGAGGACGGCGCCGGGAATGAGCAGCATCCAAATCGGCTGGTCCGGGGTGAGCAGAACGGAGTACAGGAGGAGGGCCACGACGAACAGCAGCATGCCTGCGATGTTCATGATCTTGGCGTGTCCACGGTCCACGAGCTTGCCGGCGATCGGGGCCAATCCGCCCGAGAGGACCGCCATGGGAATCATCATGAGTGCCGACTGGGTCGGCGTCATCCCCCGGACGAGCTGGTAGTAGAAGATCGTCGGAAGGCCGAACGACGTCACGGTGAAGCCAACGGTCGTGATGCCGAGGTTGGCAAGCGAGAAGTTGCGGTCGCGGAAGAGGCCGAGCGGAACGAGCGGCTCCGCCCTGTTGACGGCTTGCCACACCACGAAGAGGGCCATGATGACGATGCCGGCAATGATGAGCCCCCACACCGTGATGGGACCCGTGATCGTCCCCCAGGAGTAGGTCTGGCCCTCCTGGATGCCGAACACAATGAGGAACATCGCAAGGCCGCTCAGCACGACGCCGAGCCAGTCGAAGCGGTGCGCATGCGTCTTGAGCTTCGGCACGAGGCGCCACGCGAGGATGAAGCCCACGATGCCCACAGGGATGTTGATGAAGAAGACCCACTCCCAGCCGAAGCCGTCCACGAGCAGGCCGCCGAGGATCGGGCCCACGAGCATCGCGACACCCGCCGTCGAACCCCACACGCTCATGGCCGCGCCGCGCCGCTCGGGCGGGAAGATCCGGGTGATGACCGCCATGGTCTGCGGCGTCATGAGGCCGGCGCCGATGCCCTGCACCACGCGGGCCGTGATGAGCGAGGCGATGCTGCCGGACAGGCCGCACCAGAGCGATGCGAGCGTGAAGACGACGAGGCCCGCGAGGTAGACGTTCTTCGGGCCGAGGCGGTCGCCGAGCCGCCCGGTAATGAGCAAGGGTACGACGTACGAGAGCAGGTAGGCGCTCGTGACCCAGATGACCTCATTGATGTCCGCGCCGACGCCCCGCATGATCGCCGGGTTCGCCACCGAGACGATGGTCGTGTCGATGAGGATCATGAAGAACCCGATGACGAGGGACCACAGGGCGGCCCACGGCCGTTCGACTTTTTCCACCGGACTAGCGTCTCACTTCCTGGGGACAGCTTCGGTCCGCAGGGATCCGCCTCAAGGGATGACGAGACGAACCTCACACGCCGAAGCGTTGGAGCAGCTCCTCGCGGCCGAACATCTGGGCAGCCTGACGAGCCGAGGGAGTTCCGGCGTCGGGGTCGGCGCCGAACTCGAGAAGGGCGTCGACGACGTCGGCGTATCCCTTGAACACGGCTCCCGCGAGCGGCGTCTGGCCGCGGTCGTTGGGTGCCTGGACGTCCGCACCGTGCTCACCGAGGAGGCGCACGATGCCCGCGTGGCCGTGGTAGGCGGCCAGCATGATGAGGGAATCTCCAGATTGGTTGGCGAGCGACGACGGCGCCCCCGCCTCGAGGTACGCGCGCAGTGTTGCCTCGTCCCCGGCTCGGGCGGCCTCGAACAGCCGCGTGGCGAGTTCGATGACGTCGGCGTCGGGCTGGTCGGCGGGCGAGTCGGTCACGCTTCCTCCTGGTCTCACGGGTGCCCCCGCAGAAGCCCGGCGGGCCGCTGGACGACCTGCCCCGCGTCGGGGGCGACGATGATCTCCTGGGCCGCAGCGTATTCCTCGCCCACGGCCTCTCCACGGACCACGAGGGTGGCAGCCGGGTCAGTGCTGCGCTTCACCACGGCCAGGGCGATCGGACCCATCTCGTAGTGGAGCGCCGCCGAGGTGACGCGTCCCACCTGCTTCTCGCCGCCGTCTTCCGCCCGCTGCAGGACCTGACTGCCGGCAGCCGGCAGCGTGTGTGCCGAGCCGTCCAGCTGGAGCATGACGAGCCGCCGCGGCGGATGCCCGAGGTTGTGGACCCGCGCGACCGTCTCCTGGCCCTTGTAGCAGCCCTTGGAAAGGTGCACCGCCGTGCGCAGGAGGTCGAGCTCGTGCGGAATGGCCTTGTCATCCGTCTCGAAGCCCATCCGAGGGCGCCAGGCAGCAATGCGCAACGCCTCGGCCGCCATCGAGCCGGCGAGCGTGATCCCTGCGGCGTCGAGGGCAGCGGCCGCATCCTCCAACTGGTTCGCACCCACGAGGTGCTCGAACCACGGGCGCTCGAGGCCCGGGTGGCGTTCCTCCTGGACGGGAGCGTAGCTGTACCCGCCTGGCGCGATCCGCGGCCACGGGTCCTCCCACACGGGACCGGTTCCGGGGAGGCCGGCGAGCGCCCCGAGTCGACGCGTCGAGCCCAGGACGCCCCACTCGTCGCTCACATCCGCGACCTCGACGCGGAGCATGAACCGCATCGAGTCGAGCCATGCGGCGAGGCCCTCGGCCTCCGCGGCCTCGACGAGGAGCCATGCCCGCTCCCCGTCGTCGGTGATGCGTGCGTCGTACTCGATCCGTCCTTGGACGCTCAACAGGAGCAACTCGGCGGACTGGCCGGGGCCGAGCCCCGCGACCTGCTGCGACGAGAGGGTCGTGAGCCACGTCAGGCGATCGGGACCCGCGACCGTGACAACGCCCCGGTACGAGAGGTCGACGGCGGCGCTCCCGTCCGCGAGCGCGCGCTGCTCGCGCACAGGGTCCCCGTAATGCGCGGCCACACCTGCGTCGGCGCCCGAGGCAGCGACGGCGCCGGGCCGTCCGAGAAGGGGGGAAGCAAAGCTCATGTAAGTCACAACGTCCAGACGGTCGAATTCAGTCCGGCGCCGGGCAAATTCGCCGCGGCGGATCCAAGGGCGTCGGGCGCGTCCAAGGGCAACGTCATTCCGCGCGCTGCTGCGGGGTGTCGGGCGGCGCGACGCGGCTCAGGATGGCCGACGCGTGCGGCGCGAGGGGCGAGCCGCCGCAGGCCACGTCCCAGCGCCAGAACAGGTCTCCGTTCACGAGCCCGAGGATCCGGGTGGCCGCGGAGTAGTCGTGGCTGTGTGCGCCCCGCATGACTGCGTCGGTGCTGAGGTGGATCTGCGGGCCCTTGATCTGGCCGTAGTACAGCTCGGCGATGCTCCCCGGGTGGAGGATCGTGACGGCGATGTCGAATCCCCCGTCCGTGTTGCGGAGACGCTCGACCTCGTCCGCGGACTTGTAGGCCGGCACGATGTCGGCGGGCGTGAGGCCTGGGCCGCCGTCGGCGTCTTGGAGGGGACGGTCCAGCTGCCAGTAGCCGGTCTCGACGGAAAGGGGGCGCAGCTTTGCGCCGTTCTCGTCGCAGAGCCAGCTCTCGGCGCTGTACTCGAGGTAGGGGAAGCCGTGCTGCGCGAAGGTGACGTGCTGCCCGAAGTGCTCGTCCCCCGCTTCCCCCGCACCCAGACGCCCGCGCCCCTCCCACTCCCCGATGAGCCACGACAGCGGGACGAGCTCGGGGGTGAGTCCGGTTGGGATCTCAATGGGCACGGTTTACTCCGCGAAAGGTCAGCGCTGGCCGCGGAAGAGGCCGAGGATCGCGTACACAGCGAACCAGGCCATCGAGATGCCGGCGATCACGAGGAGGACGAGGAAGAGGATTTCCCAGGCAAGAACAGACATAGCGCCATCGTAACGCGTCCCCCGGAGCGAGCCCGTCGCATGACGGCTGCAGTAGAAGTCAGTAGATGAGGAGCTTGTCGATGAAGTAGGCAAGCGATCCCACGGCGAGCACCGGCCCGAGTGCGAGGGCAACGAGGCCTGCCCGGGGCATCGGGCGCAGGCGGGTGCGGTTGAGCCGCCGCACAGCCGCGAGCACCGCACCGATGAGGACGCCAGCAGCTGTGGCGGGAATCACCGTCACGCCCGTGAGCACGAGCGCGGTCAAGGGGGCCGCGAGTCCGGCGAACACGATGGCGAGAGGTGCGACGATCGTGTCCGGCCAGTTGATCGCGCCGACGAGGAGCGCCACCCCGGTGCTGATCCCCGCGACGAGGAGCATCGATCCCATGCCCGTGAACCGCGCGGTTGCGATCCAGCCTGCCCCCAAGGCACAGAGCAGGACGCCGGAGCTCGCACCAAGGGTGGACTCAAGGCGATGCGACTGCCCGGTTCCGCGGATCAGCTGGACGATGATGACGGCCATGATTCCCACCGCGATGACCGCGGGAGTCCAATAGAGGTATTCGGGTCCGCTGACCGCGGCGGCGGCAATCCCCGAGACCGCGCCGGCCAGCGCGAGGATGATGCCGTTGGTCCGCTTGGCCGGGATGCCGAGGAAGAACGGCCACCCGAGGCCCGCGCCCGCGGACAGGACGACGGCGACCGCGGCCTGCGCGAAGGGGCCGCCGAGGCTCGACACGACGAGCGCGAGCGTGCCGACCACGCCGATGCCCGCCGCCGCCGCACCGCCGATCCACGTCTTCACACTGCCATCCTTCCATAGCGCTCCACGTATACTCGTTCAAATAGGAACGACCTGCCCGACGCTGTGCAGCCTGCTCTTCGGGAGGAACCATGTCGCACATCCTGCTGCTGACCAATAGCCGCGGCTCTTCAGTCGAAGTCCTCCCTGCCCTCGAACTCCTCAATCATCAGGTGCACATCCTCCCGGCGGAACCGACGGCGCTGCTCGACGCCGATCCGGCCGACGTCGTCTTCCTCGACGCCCGGAAGGACCTTGTGGGCGCGCGCTCGCTGACCCAGCTCCTCAAGGCCACAGGACTCAGCGCCCCCCTCCTCCTCATCCTCACGGAAGGCGGCATGGCGGCGGTCTCGTCGGCGTGGGCCGTGGACGACATCGTGCTGGAATCGGCGGGGCCGGCAGAGATCGAGGCCCGTATCCGGCTCGCGATGTCCCGCTCGGCCCACGTCGAGGAACCCGAGACCGAGATCCGCGCTGCCGGCGTCGTCATCGACGAGGCGAGCTACACCGCGCGGGTCAACGGAGAGGCGCTCAACCTCACGTTCAAGGAGTTCGAGCTCCTCAAGTACCTTGCGCAGCACCCAGGCCGCGTCTTCACGCGCCAGCAGCTCCTCACCGAGGTATGGGGCTACGACTACTACGGCGGCACCCGGACCGTCGATGTCCACGTGCGTCGTCTTCGGGCCAAGCTCGGGCCCGACCACGAGGGCCTGATCGGCACCGTCCGCAACGTGGGCTACCGGCTGACCCTCACGAGGCTCAGCGAGGACGAGCTGAGCGACGCGTAGGGCCATCATCCGGGGCCCAGACCGCGGCGAGGCAGACGAGAGCCCCCACACCGAACGGTGCGGGGGCTCTCGTGGTGTGGAGGACATACGGGTCGAACGTATCAAGGCCACCCCACTGGTGGATCCCCCCGGCGCAGCTCTTCAGCGGCGAGCCCCCACTCTACACAGACGCAGTGAATGGCGCCAAACCGCCCATGCCCCACGCGCATTCGCTAGCCTTGCTGCATGACGAGCGCATACCCCCAGGACTGGCCCGCCACCGTCGTCGAGGGACGCGTCCCCCGGGCCCTGTGGGGCGAGATCGAGGCACTTCTTGCCGCCGCCGAGGATTCGGACGGCACCCCGTCGCTCTCGGAGCAGACCACGGTGCTCCTGCGGTCTCCCGAGACGAGGTCGGAGGAGATCGTGACGCTCGCCGTCCACGCCCTCGACGACACCTCCGACTCCCCGGCGCCCCAGGACCTCGCAGGGGTCGCGGCGATCGCGTTCCAGCCCGACGGCACAGGCGTCGTGGAGCTCGCCGTGCACCCGAACTACCGCAACCAAGGCGTCGGCGTGCGCCTTGTCGAGGCGATCCGAGAGCTGCGCGGCTCCGCGGGACAGGAGGGCCTGACCGCGTGGTCGCACGGGAATCACGAGGCGGCCGCCGAACTCGCCGCCCTGTACGGGTACGCTCCCCTGCGTGAGCTGTGGCGGATGGTCCTGGTCCGTCATGCCGAGGGGCCGACGCCGAGCCTCCCCGGGGAGGTCACGATCAGGAACTTCGTCCCCGGGCAGGACGAGGACGCATGGCTCGCGGCGAACAGGGCAGCGTTCGCGCACCACCCCGAGCAGGGGGCACTCCGTCGGAGCGATCTCGAGGCCCGGATGGCGGAACCCTGGTTCGATCCTGCCGGATTCTTCCTTGCGGTCGACGGCGAGGACCGCATCCTGGGCTTCCACTGGACGAAGGTCCATCCCGCCCATGGCGAGCACAAGGCGATCGGCGAGGTCTACGTCGTCGGCGTCGACCCCTCCGCCCAGGGACGCGGGCTGGGGCTCGCCCTGACCCGGACGGGCATCGACTACCTTCACTCGAAGGGCCTCAAGACGATCATGCTCTACACGGACGCCGACAACGCGGCCGCGGTGGCCCTGTACCGCAAACTCGGCTTCACGCTCTGGGACAAGGACGTGCTCTACGGACCGGCTCAGCCCGCGACAGTATGAGCGCCGACAGGACGAGCGAAGGTACCCTGACTCACCGGGTCGATCCGGGCGGAGCCCTTGTAGGCTGGTTCCCGGACGACATGAGAGCTCCTGCGGAGGAACAGTGACGGAAGCCCAGAACGAGAGCCCTGCAGCACTGGCGCCGCAGAACCCTGACCTCGCCGTCGTCGGGAGCACACGGACCGCCGTACGACCCAGCGGGACCGCACCGGTCTTCGGATCGTCGGAGGTGCCTGCCTCCCGCGCCACCGAGGACCGGATCGACATCCCCCAGTTCATGCCGAGCCCCTCCCCTGCAGGGGAGATCGGCCCGGACCGCTTCCTGGACCGGGAGCTGAGCTGGCTCGCCTTCAACGCGCGCGTGCTCGAGCTCGCGGAGGACCCCGAGCTGTTCCTGCTCGAGCGCGTGAACTTCCTCTCGATCTTCGCCTCGAACCTCGACGAGTTCTTCATGGTCCGCGTCGCTGGCCTCAAGCGTCGCATCGCGACTGGCCTCGCCGTTCCGTCCGCGTCCGGCCTCAGCCCGCACGAGGTCCTCGACCAGATCTCGGTCGCCGCCCACGAACTCCAGGAGCGGCACTGCCGCGTCTTCAACGAACAGATCCGGCCCGCCCTCTCGGAGTCGGGGATCCAGCTCGTCGCCTGGGACGATCTGGGCTCGGCCGAGCATGAGCGGCTCAGCCTGCTCTTCTCCGAGCAGGTGTTCCCGATCCTGACGCCGCTTGCCGTCGATCCGGCCCACCCGTTCCCCTACATTTCGGGGCTCTCGCTCAACCTCGCGGTCGTCGTGCGGAACCCGGTGAGCGACAAGGACCTCTTCGCCCGCCTCAAGGTGCCGGACCAGCTTCCGCGGCTCATCTCGGTGGACGGCCCGCGCGCGGGCAGCGTCGCGGGGCGGCTTGCCCGCTTCATCCCGCTCGAGGACCTCATTGCGGTGCACCTCGATCAGCTCTTCCCCGGCATGGAGGTCGTGGAGCACCACTCGTTCCGCGTGACGCGCAACGAGGACCTCGAGGTCGAAGAGGACGACGCCGAGAACCTCCTCCAGGCGCTCGAGAAGGAACTCCTGCGACGCCGGTTCGGCCCTCCGGTCCGCCTTGAGGTGACGACGGACATCAACCCGAACATCCGCGCGCTGCTCGTGCGCGAACTCGGCGTGGACGAGGCCGAGGTGTACTCGCTTCCGGGGCCCCTCGACCTGCGGGGCCTCTCCGTGATCAGCGCTATCGACCGACCGGACCTGCACTACCCGAAGCAGCTCGCCCACACCTCGCGCTTCCTCAACGAGTCCGAGACCGCGAAGGCCGCCAACGTCTTCGCCGCCATGCGTCGCCGGGACATCCTCCTCCACCACCCCTACGATTCGTTCTCCACCTCCGTCCAGGCCTTCCTCGAGCAGGCGGCTGCGGATCCCAAGGTCCAGGCGATCAAGCAGACGCTGTACCGCACGTCGGGTGACTCCCCGATCGTGGACGCACTCATCGACGCGGCCGAGGCCGGCAAGCAGGTTCTCGCGCTCGTCGAGATCAAGGCTCGCTTCGACGAGCAGGCGAACATCTCGTGGGCGCGGAAGCTCGAGCAGGCCGGCGTGCACGTGGTGTACGGCATCGTCGGCCTCAAGACGCACTGCAAGCTCTCGCTCGTGGTTCGGCAGGAGAACGACGGGCTGCGCCGCTACTGCCACATCGGCACCGGCAACTACCACCCCCGCACCGCGCGCTACTACGAAGACCTCGGGCTCCTCACGTGCGACGAGCAGGTCGGCGAGGACCTCTCCAAGCTCTTCAACCAGCTGTCCGGCTACGCACCGAAGTCCACGTTCAAACGCCTCCTCGTCGCCCCCCGCTCCGTGCGCTCGGGCCTCATCGACCGGATCGAGACCGAGATCAAGAACGCCCGCGCCGGGCTCCGGGCGCGGGTGGTCATCAAGGTCAACTCGATGGTCGACGAAGCCATCATCGATTCGCTCTACCGGGCCTCGCAGGCAGGGGTGAAGGTCGACATCATCGTGCGGGGGATCTGCTCGCTGCGACCGGGCGTGCCGGGCCTGAGCGAGAACATCACGGTTCGCTCGATCCTCGGCCGCTTCCTCGAGCATTCGCGGGTGTTCGGCTTCGCGAACGGCGGGAGCCCGGTCGTGTACATCGGCTCGGCCGACATGATGCACCGCAACCTCGACCGCCGGGTGGAGGCACTCGTCCAGCTCCGGAACCGCGAGGACATCAACGACCTCATCGCCCTCCTGGACCGCTACCTCGACGACGGCACGGCAAGCTGGCACCTCGACCGGACCGGCACGTGGACGCGCCACCACATGGATGCGGAGGGGCGCCCGCTCCAGGACATCCAGTCGTGGCTGCTCGCGTCCCGCGCACGCCAGCGGTCCTCGTCCCTGCGGTGACGATGGCGGATCAACCCCGCATTGCCGACGAGGACCAGGTCCTGGGCGAGCCCGTCGCGGTCTACGCTGCAGGTGCCCTCCCTTGGCGCACCCGCTCCGGCGAACTCGAGGTGCTCCTGATCCACCGTCCGCGCTACGACGACTGGTCGTGGCCGAAGGGAAAACAGGACCGCGGCGAGACCATGCCCGAGTGCGCGGTCCGCGAGGTGCGCGAGGAGATCGGCCTCGAGGAGCCGCTCGGCGTCCCGCTGCCAGCCACGAGCTACCGCGTCACGGCCGGGCTCAAGGTCGTCCACTACTGGGCCGTCAAGGTGCCTCCGGGCGCCGTCGTCCGCCCCGACGGCACGGAGGTCGATTCGGTGCACTGGTGCGGGGTCGAGGAGGCGGCGACGCTCCTGACGAACCCGACGGACGTCCTGCCCCTGCGCTGGCTCGCGGAATGCCACAGGCGCGGCGAGCTCGACACGCTGCCGCTCATCCTGCTCAGGCATGCGAAGGCGAAGCCACGTGGTTCGTGGACGAAGGCCGAAGGTGACCGGACGCTGGCCGCGTCCGGCGTCCGGCAGGCCGCCGCCGTCGCCCGGCTTCTCGCGGTGTGGCGCCCGAAGCGCGTCGTCACGAGCCCGTGGCGCCGCTGCGTCGACACCGTGAAGCCGTACATCGCGGCCTCGAAGGGCGCGGTGAAGGTTCGGCTCAATGAGAAGCTCACCGAGGCGGCCCACAAGCGGAAGCCGGAGAAGTCGGCCACCATCGTGGAGAAGCTCTTCGACAAGCGCACAAGCGGGCTCATCTGCACCCACCGGCCCGTGCTGCCGACCCTCCTCAAGGCCTTCGCACAGCGGTGCGAGCCGGGCATCGAGAGCGAGCTCCCGGCCGAGGACCCGTACCTCGCGCCCGGCGAGATGCTCGTGTTCCACGTGGCGGTCGAGGGCGCGCCCCAGGTCGTGGCCGTGGAGCAGGTCAAGCCCTTCGAGGACTGACCTCCGCTGTGCCCCTGCCGGGGCCGGGGCTCGTGCCCATCCCCGGACCCGGCCTCGGGATACCCTAGGTTCATGCCCACGCCGACGCGCATCGCCACCCCGTACGAGGACCTCCTGCGGGACGTCCTCGAGCACGGAAACCACAAGCCCGACCGGACGGGCACGGGGACGCGCAGCGTGTTCGGGCGCCAGATCCGCTTCGACCTCGCCGAGGGCTTCCCGCTCGTGACGACGAAGCGCGTGCACTTCAAGTCCGTCGCGGTCGAGCTCCTGTGGTTCCTCCGCGGAGACTCGAACGTGCGCTGGCTGCACGAGCAGGGCGTCACCATCTGGGACGAGTGGGCGGACGACGACGGCGAACTCGGCCCCGTCTACGGCGTCCAGTGGCGCTCGTGGCCCACGCCCGACGGCCAGCACGTGGACCAGATCGCGGCGGTCATGGAATCGTTGCGCAGCAACCCCGACTCGAGGCGGCACATCGTCTCGGCCTGGAACGTCGCAGAGATCTCGAAGATGGCGCTCCCCCCGTGCCACGCGTTCTTCCAGTTCTACGTCGAGCCGGGCCGCGACGGCGAACCCGGCAAGCTCTCGTGCCAGCTGTACCAGCGCAGCGCCGACATGTTCCTCGGCGTCCCGTTCAACATCGCCTCGTACGCATTGCTCACCCACATGGTCGCGCAGCAGCTCGGCCTCGCCGTGGGCGACTTCGTCTGGACCGGCGGCGACTGCCACGTCTACGACAACCACGTCGATCAGGTCCGCGAGCAGCTCTCGCGCGAGGCGTATCCGTACCCGAGACTGCGCCTCGTGCGGAAGCCTGAGAGCATCTTCGACTACCGATTCGAGGACTTCGAGCTTCTCGACTACCGCCACCACCCTGCGATCAAGGCGCCAGTCGCCGTATGACGCGCGGCAGTGTGAGCGCCGAGTCCCCCCGTTTCTCGCCCCAGGACGCCAACGAGGGGCGCGGCGTCGGCCTCGTGTGGGCGCAGACGCGGGGGGGTGTGATCGGCCGCGACGGCACGATGCCGTGGCACGTGCCCGAGGACCTCGCCCACTTCGCGTCGCTCACGCGCGGCCACCCCGTGATCATGGGCCGCCGGACGTGGGATTCGATCCCGCCCAAGTACCGGCCGTTCCACGGCCGAACGAATATCGTCGTGTCCCGGCGCGAGGGCTGGGAGGCGGAGGGCGCCGTCGTCGTCCATTCGCTCGGCGACGCGCTCGCGCATGCCGCGGCAGCGCCCGGTGGGGAGCGGACCTGGCTCATTGGCGGAGGCGAGCTGTTCGAGCAGGCACTCGCGCTCCCCGCCGTCGACACCGCGGTCGTGACGCTGCTCGACCTCGAACTCGACGGCGACACGAAAGCACCCGTCCTCGGCACGGAGTGGCGGCCTGTGGAGGCCGACCCGGCCGAGGACGGGTGGAATGAGTCGCGCAGCGGGATCCGCTACCGGATCACGGTGTTCCGCCGCTAGCTTCCGCCGCTATCCGGCGGTCGTCGGGCGCGGGCCGGGGCTCTGCGCGTCGATCGACTCGAACTCGAACTCGTCCTCCTCGACCGCCATGGCGATGTCCTCGGGCTTCATGGCGAGGCTCACGGCGTAGTAGAAGATGACGAGGCTGTAGACGACCACGAAGAGGATGTCGATCCACTCCGGGAGGATGTTCAGCGCGCCCGTCCCGTACCGGCCGAGCAGGCCGATCACAAGGAGGCCGATGAGCCAAGGCCAGATCCACGACGCCGCGCGCCAGTCGAGATCCTTGCGCAGCCGGAGGGTCTTCGAACGATGCAGAGCGATCTCGAAGATGACCCGTCCGATGAGGATCGCGGTGAGGAGCTTCCAGATCGCTTCGAAGCCCGACCAGTAGATGATCAGGTTCGCCGAGATGAAGCCGAACGGCGTGAGCACCTGAGGCCACGGAACGCGGTACGGGTGATGCCGGCCGGCATGCTGGCGGATCAGGGCCTCAAGCGACACCGGAGCGAAGGCGTACATGATGGCCGTCGCATCGGTGATCAGCCCGACGAGGGACTGCCAGCTGGGGAACGGCAGGAGAGCGATCAGTCCGACGACGAGAGCGAGAACGATCGACCCGACCGGCACGCCGCGCTTGCTCACAGTGGTCAGCCACTGCGGCAGGGCATCGTCCTCGCCGAGCGCGTAGGAGATGCGAGCGGACGTCCCGACGTACACGAGACCGGTGCCCGCCGGGGAGATCACGGCATCGGCGAGGAGGACGCCCGCAAGCCAGCCGGCCCCCGCAGCAATCGCGAGGTCGTAGTACGGGCCGTAGGCCCCGGCACCGAGCGGGTTGTCCCAGTTCTTCGCGACGTTGGCGGGGTTGATCGCCCCGATGAACGCCACCTCGAGGAAGATGTAGATGGCCGCGCCGACCACCATCGCGGTGATGATCGCCCGCGCGACGTCCTTCTTCGGGTTCCGTGCCTCGCCGGCCATCTGCGCGGCCTGCTCGAAGCCCTGCATCGAGAACACGACTCCCAGCGGAAGGGCCGCGAAGATCCCGTGGAAGCCGTTGGGGGCGAACCCTCCAGCGCCCTGGGTGAAGTTCCCTCCGTGGAAGGTGAGCGCGATGATGACGATGATCGTCAGGACCGGGACCACCGTCTTCCAGATCACCACGACCACGTTGCTGTCCGAGAGCCACTTGGCCCCCAGGAGGTTGATCACCGTGAACACGACCAGCGCCAGGGCTGCAATGAGCAGGCCTATCGGCGTCAGCGTCGAGTTCGGGTTCACCATCTTCAGGCCCGAGGCCCAGGGTGCACTTTCGAGGTACGTGATGCTCGCCTCGACCTCGATCGGCGCGATGGCCACGGCCTGCAGGTATGCGACCCAACCGGCCGTGAAGCCCGCGAGGGCGCCGAACGCGTAGTGCGGGTACCGCGCTGTGCCGCCCGCTACCGGGTAGGCGGCGCCCAGGTCGGCGTGAATCAGGGCCAGGACCGCGAGCATGATCGCGGCGAGCACCCATGAGATGATCGAGGCCGGACCGGCCGATTTGGCGGCCCCGAGTGCCCCGAGCAGCCAGCCGGAACCGATGATGGATCCCAGGGACACGAACGTGAGCCCCCAGAATCCGACCACCCGCTTCAGGGCATGGCCGCGATGAGTCCCGACGGCTTCTTGGGTCATGTGGCCCACTCCTTGTCGCTCGCGCTTCACCTTGACTGCAGAGGCTGCGGACAGCTCGGCGCCTTGGGTGCGGGCGGAGCAGCGTCCGGCCCCGCTCTCCAGGTCGAGACCTGCCCCCAGCGACCCTTAGACCATAACGGGGGAACACGGATGTGGAAAGGGATCCGGGCCTCCGTGTTGCGACGGCGTGTCGGCTGGAGGTCAGCGCCGTGTAGGGTGGCGTCCGTGCACGCGGAGGCAGACAAGGACGCAGGGACGACGGCCGGCGGTGAGGAGACGGTCGAGGAGATCGGTCTCGGGTTCGCGGAGCTCCTTGCGCTGCTTGCGTTGCACGGTGGCCCAAGCGCCCAGTCCACCGCGGAACTCCTCGGCCTGATCGACTACGCGGACATTCCCGAGGTCCTTTCTTCGGGCGCCTCTGCCCTCGTGGCCCGGCGTTTCGCAGACGTCGGAAGTTCCGGCGAACTCCTCGTGGAAGGCGCGGTTGCGGGGATCGCCGCGGCGCTCGGGGACGCCGAACGCCGAATGGACCTCACCCTCGAATCCCCCGCGTGGTCCGATCGCATTGTCCTGCTCGAGGCACCCGGCATCGCTGTTCTCATGAGGCCGCGCGCGTACGGCACCTGGTGGGCGCTCCCCCAGCGAGCCGACCTCCCGCCCGCCGAGGCCACGTTCCAGCTCCTCGCCGGCCACCTCGGCGAGCATCCCGAGGGGCGAGTCCTGGTGGAGCGCCACGGAGTCGGCCAAGGCTACGCGCTGTCGGTACGGCGGGCGCACGACGGCGGCTGGCTCCTCGGTGTGAAGACCCCCGACTCGGCGGACATCGCCGAGGACCCGGGGGACGACGTCGTCCTCCTCACCGCCCTGCGCGCCGTCCGCAACGACTGACTTCCCCCGCCGTCCTGAGCCCGTGACGCGAGGCTGTGAAGTAACGCGCAGCGGCAGCGCCGTCGTCGCCCGTAAAATGGAACGCATGACTTCTTCGGTGGGCTTTGTCGGCTGGCGCGGCATGGTGGGCTCCGTGCTCATGGAGCGGATGCAGGACGAGGGCGACTTCGCCTCGATCAACCCCGTCTTCTTCTCGACGTCCAACGCCGGCGGGGCCGCCCCCGCCTTCGCCGGCTCTGCCGGCGGAGACCCCGGGCAGCTCGAGGACGCGTACGACGTCGAGACCCTCGCCAAGCTGCCGATCATCGTGACCGCGCAGGGTGGCGACTACACGAAGAAGGTGCACCCGAAGCTGCGCGCCGCGGGCTGGGACGGCCTCTGGATCGACGCGGCCTCGACTCTGCGGATGAACGAGGATTCGATCATCGTCCTCGACCCCGTCAACCGAAAGGTCATCGACGAAGGCCTCGCGGCTGGTGTCAAGGACTTCATCGGGGGGAACTGCACGGTCTCGTGCATGCTCATGGGCCTCGGCGGTCTGTTCCGCAACAACCTCGTCGAGTGGGGCACGTCCATGACGTACCAGGCGGCGTCCGGTGGCGGGGCCCGGCATATGCGCGAGCTGTTGGACCAGTTCGGGGCGCTGCACGGCGCCGTGGCGTCCGAGCTCGGAGATCCGGCCTCGGCCATCCTCGAGATCGACCGCAAGGTCCTCGCTGCGCAGCGCGGCGGCGTCGACGCAACGCAGTTCGGAGTGCCGCTCGCGGGCTCGCTCATCCCGTGGATCGACGCCGACCTCGGCAATGGCCAGTCCAAGGAAGAGTGGAAGGCGGGCGTCGAGACCAACAAGATCCTCGGCACGCGGTCGGGCGGTGCGATCGATCCCGTCATCATGGACGGTCTGTGCGTCCGGATCGGCGCCATGCGCTCGCACTCCCAAGCCCTCACGCTCAAGCTGCGCGAGGATCTCGACGTGGCCGAGATCGAGAAGCTCATCGAGGCCGACAACGAGTGGGCGCACGTGGTGCCGAACGAGAAGCAGGCCTCGATGGAGGAGCTCACGCCGGTGGCGGCCTCGGGCACACTCGACATCCCTGTGGGGCGCATCCGAAAGCTCGAGATGGGGCCGCAGTACATCTCGGCCTTCACTGTCGGCGACCAGCTCCTGTGGGGCGCCGCGGAGCCCCTCCGCCGCATGCTCAAGATCGCGACCGGCACCCTCTGACCTCCGGCGCCTGAGCGCCTGGCTGTCCCTCAGCGCGCCAAGCGCCTCGGCGAGCCTGTCGGGCCTCTATCTGCTGCCCTCGCCAGCTTCTCCGTGCGATATGTCGTCCTGAGATGCCGTCGAGGGCAGCAGACGTTCCGGGACCTACGCCGAGCGTCGGGCCGCTGTGGCAATTGCGGCCTCGATGCGCCGTCGCACTTCGTCTGGCCGATCCAAGTCCCCCCACCTCAGGCGGACGAACACCCACCCCTGCTCCATGAGAAGCGACTCGCGCCGGCGCTCCGAGAGGAGCACTTCGCCGGTGGGGCCAAGCCCGTATTTTGCCTCGCAGTCAAACTCGATGATCACGAGCAGGTCCGGCCACGCGTAGTCCGCCCGGTAGACACCGGCCGCGGTGCTGAGCTCGAGTTGGGCCACAGGACGGGGAAATCCGAGTCTGACCAGCAGAAGCCTAGTCCTCGTCTCGCCGACCGGCTCCACTGCCGAGTCCATCGAGCGCAGGGCCCGCAGGGCACGTTGGCGCCCCCTCGGCGACCCGGTTGCGAGGGCGGCTTCCAGGTCAGACTGGTCCAACCCCGCCTTGAGCGCACTGTCGCCGATCACCACGGCCTGCTCGAAGGGCAGGACCCTTGCGCAATCGGCCACGGTGCGCAGCAGGGACGTGACCCGTAGACGTCTGTCTCGCCGAACGACCGTCACCACCTCGTCCGGCGCCAGTGCGAACTGATGCGTCTCGGTGTCCGAGGACCGGCTGGTGCGGGCACCTGCGTACTCTGTCGCGACATGCACCCGTGGACCCACGTCCCAGACCGAGCACCCCAAGAGCCGCGCCGCGCTCGCGAGGCAATACACCGAACAGCCTCGCGTGTCCTCGATGTGGGCGTCCAAGCGCGCTTCGTCCCGTTCCCACGGGGTCAGCATCCGCCATCGATGAGTTGGAATGTACGCTCCGTGGCGTAGCCGCAGGATGAGGCCCGCCCTCGCGGCGCGTGCGAGCAGCCGATCGTCGATTCCCGCCGCCCTCAGACTCGCTCGCGAGACGACGTCCTGCGAGGGCCATGTGCCCGCGTCAAGAGATTCCGTTCGGGTGGTGTCCATGCCCTCAGCCTTGCCGATGAAGACCGTGGGCGCGCCCTTCGTCCGGCCGTATGTGGATGGCCGGGACGCCAAACGGCGCAGACGGCCGACGACGTTTGTGACATGGGCTGCCCGAACTGGCATCTCAGCACGAGATTTCCCACGGAGTTGCGGAGGAGGGCAGCACTTGCGCCGACCAGCCGTCACTCCCTCCAATAGGCCTCGATGCGAGCTGCTGCCCGCGCCACGCCGTCGCTCGCCGCCGGCCCGAGCTCCTCGAACAGCTCCGGCCGGACGCGGGGGGCTGCCGGCGTGCCGTCTTTGAACCACGTCCCCACCGCCCGGCCGCCCACGGTGAGCATGGCCTTGAAGACTCCGTTGGAGCCGGGGATGAGCCGCTCGAGGTAGGGCTCCGGGATCGCGACGGAGCGGTCCGGGTAGCCGAGCGCGAGCTCGTCGTAGCCCGGCAGCGCGACGACGGTGCGCGCGCCCGAGCGCGAGTCGAGGAGGGAGGCGACCTCCGCCGTGCAGAACAGCTCCCGCCCGTCGGCCTTGAGCGCGACTGCTCTTGCGGCCGCGGCCTGGAACGGCCCCCGCACGGTTCCAAGCGGCTGCCCGATCCACCACGCGAAGTCCCGCTCGTCCACCGGCCCGTGCGAGGCCACATATCGGCCCGCAAGGTATTCGAGGGCGTCGTCGCCCCGGAGCCCCTCCCCCGGAGGCAGCCATTCGTCCGCGAGCCGGAATTCCTGCTGCCTCCCGCGCAGGGGCCCCTGGACGAGGACCAGCCGGTGGCTCAGGATCGAGAGCAGGTGGATGCCGCGCTGGCCCCGCGTAGGCTGCCCTGCGGACTCGAATGCCTCGAACAGCTCGGCCCGCGTGAGCCCCACGCCCCCAGCGAGCCGCTCCTCCGCGACCTTCCGCACCACCGCGACGTCCTCCTCCGAGATCCCCAGGCCGCGGTGCCGTGCGGCCGCCGAGCGCATGACGCGGTCGGACGCGAGCCGGACATACGTGCGGGCGTCTTCGGCGGCGACGATGAACAGCGTTCCACGCATGGTCCAGGTGCGGACGACGGCGCCGCTCGCCAAGGCGGCGGCGACCGCACTCGCTGTGCCTGCCTCGGCGCGCACGCCGACCGCGAGCATCCCGGACGGGAGGTCCTGGCTCTGGAGGGCGGCCATCCGACGAACCACCGCGACGGGGTCCGTCTCAGTCCTCAGCTGCGGGGGAAGCGAGTCTCCGGGCACGAGACCCTGCGCGGCAAGGCGGAGGCGAGCAAGCGCCGTCGTACTGATGGATGGACAGGTAGCCGTCGGCATGCCTCCATGATGCGCCTGGGTGAGGACAGTGCCCGTCCGCACCCAGAGCGGGTCAGGCGAACGCCCCCACGCCGGTGACGTCCCGGCCGATGAGCAGTGCTTGGACGCTTTCGGTGCCCTCGTACGTGTGGATGGACTCGATGTCCATCATGTGCCGGATGACATGGTTCTCGAGCAGGATCCCGTTCCCGCCCAGGAGGTCGCGGGCCGTGGAAGCGATGAAGCGCGCCTTGCGCGTGTTGTGGTACTTCGCCATCGAGGCCTGCGTGGGGCGCATTCGCCCTGCTGCGTCGAGCCGAGCGAGGTGGACGCAGTGGAGCTGCATGCTCGTGAGCTCGGCGAGCATCTGCGAGAGGCGGTCCTGGACGAGCTGGAACTTCGCGAGCTGTTTGCCGAACTGGACGCGCTGCTGGGCGTAGCTGAGGGCGGCCTCGTACGCGGCCGTCGCGTGCCCGAGGGCCGACCATGCCACGCCGAGGCGGGTCGCGACGAGCACGCGCGAGGTGTCCTTGAACGTGCGCGCTCCGGGAAGGACGTTCTCTTCGGGGATCCGCACGCCCTCTAGCCGAATGCGTGCTTGGTGGATGGCACGGAGCGAGCCCTTGCCCTCGATGACCTCGGCCTCGTAGCCGGGCGTGCCCTGCTCGACGAGGAAGCCGCGGACGTTCCCGTCCTCGTCCCGTGCCCAGACCACGGTGACCCCGCCGGAGGCTCCATTGCCGATCCACTTCTTCTCGCCGTCCAGGACCCACTCCGCGCCGTCTCGGCGGGCGGTGGTCTCGAGGCTCACGGAGTCGGAGCCGTGGTCCGGCTCGGTCAGCGCGAACGATCCGAGCTCCTCGCCCCGCGCGAGCGGCCCGAGCCAGCGGTCCTTCTGCTCGCGCGAACCGTGGAACGCGATCGAGCGCAGGGCGAGGCCGCCCTGGACGGCGACGACGGTCCCGAGCGACCCATCGCCCCGCGAGACTTCCATGTTCACGAGGCCCGCCGCGAGCGGGCTCATGGGCTCAAGCCCCGGCACCTCGATCCCGTCTGCGAGGAGGTTGAGCTCTCCCATCCGCTTGACGAGGTGGACGGGATACTCGGCCCGGTCCCAGTAGCCGTTCATGTCCGGAAGGGCCTCGTCGACGAATTCGCGGGCCCGGTTCCACGCGGCGCGGTCAGGCTCAGGAATCCCCTCGAACACGGCGTAGTAGTCGGTGTCCAGAGCAGGCTGGAGGTCGTAGTCAGGCACCCCTCAGATGTACCCTGAAACTCAGTACCACGTCAAGCGATACTCAGTTTCAGGGATTCTCGAGCGCAGACTTGATGCGGCGCGCGACGTCGGCCGGGGCAAGCGAGCGCTTGAAGACGGCGACGACGACGTCGTCCGCCTCCCGCGCGTGAGCGGACCCGTCGTCGTCCGCCCCTTCGAGAACCCCGAAGAGCCGCCGCACGGCGTCGAGCTCGGCGCGAAGCCGCGACCCGTCCACGTCGGCGTCCCCCCGCATGAGGCCGCGGAGGAAGAAGTTGTGCGTCGCGATCACGGTGGAGGCGAAGCGAACGACGTCGAGGGGAGCCGCCGCTGGGAGGGCCCGGCGGAGATAGGCCTCGAAGAGCCGCTCGTAGCGGAACGTGGTCACGAGCTCCTTGTCACGCAGGCTCGGCTCGCGGTTCAGCACCTCATAGCGCAGCTGTGCGAGTTCGGGCCGCTCGGCAAAGTGGGCGAACACGATCTCGGCCGCCCGGCACACGGCCTCCCACGGGTCTGCGTGCGGCTCGGCCAAGAATGACTCGGCCTCGTCGAGGAGTGCGTCGTGGTCGGCGAAGACCACGTCCTCCTTGGAGCGGAACTGGCGGAAGAACGTGCTGCGCGAGAGCCCGACGGCGGCGGCCACCTGTTCCGTGCTCGTCGCTTCGTAGCCCTGCTCGGCGTAGAGCTGGACGGCGGCGGCCGCCACGTCGTGGCGGAACCGGGCCCGTTCGCCGTGGGGCGCAGCCCTCCCGCCCGATGGTCCCGCAGCCTCGCTCACAGCGCGAGTCCGATGAGCAGGGGCTCGTTCGTCAGCTCGATCCCGAAGCGCGCCCGGACGCCGTCGCGCACCTCGCGGGCCAGGGCCAGGAGATCCTTCGCGCTCGCTCCCCCACGGTTCGTGATGGCGAGCGTGTGCTTGGTCGAAAGCGAAGCGCGGCCTCCCGTCACGCTGTCGCCCTCGAGTCCATAGCCCTTGCCGAAGCCGGCGTGCTCGATCAGCCACGCTGCGGACGTCTTCACCAGCCCGTCACCCGCTGGGTAGCGCGGGGCCTCGGCTGGCAGCGCCGCGGCGGCGTCGCTGGAGAGGATCGGATTGGTGAAGAAGGATCCGGTCGAGTAGGTGTCGCGGTCCGAGGAGTCGAGCACCATGCCCTTCGACCCCCGCAGGCGCAGGACCTCGCGGCGGACGTCGAGGGCCGAGGCGCGCTGCCCGGGCTCGACGCCGAGCGCCCGGGCAAGCTCGGCGTAACGGACCGGGGCGCTCATGCGTCCGAGCGCGAGCTGGAAGTCAACCCGGAGTACCACGTAGCGGGGCGAACCCGCCGTCGTCGTCTGTTTGAGCAGGGAGTCCCGGTAGCCGAACTTGAGCTCGGAGGGGACGAATGTCTTGACCGCGCTGGCCTCCCGGTCCCACGTGCGCACCTGCCAGATGGTCTGGGAGACGTCTGATCCGTAGGCGCCCACGTTCTGCACGGGAGTCGCCCCGGTCGAGCCGGGAATGCCGGAGAGGGCCTCGACGCCGCTCCACGCGTGGTGCACGGCAGAGTCCACGAAGTCGTCCCAGGGGTGGCCGGCCTGAACGCCGACCGAGACGCCGCCGCACGCATCCGCAGAGTCGAGCTCGAGGCCCTCGGACGCGATCTTGAGCACCGTCCCCGGATAGCCCTCGTCCGCGACGAGCAGATTCGAGCCGCCGCCGACGATGAGGAGCGGCTCGCCGGCGTCGTCCGCGGTGCGCACGGCGTCGATGATCTCCGCCTCCGTCCGGGCCTCCTCGAAACGGGCCGCGGGACCGCCGACGGCGGACGTGGTCAGGGAGGAAAGGAGGGTCTCGCTCACCGCACCAGCTTAGTCTGCCGCCGTGACCTGCCTTCCGTTCAGGGAAGGCGGACGACGGCCTGTGCCTTGGTGAGCACGCGCTGGCCCGCGCAGGTCACGGCGAGATCGACGCGCGCGGTGCGGGCCTCGGCGTCGAGCGCGCCGATCGTCCCGACGACCTCGAGGACGGCTCCCGGCGCGTCCGTGCCCGTGGTGTCGGAGACGGGCACGG
Source organism: Sinomonas sp. (assembly GCF_036848755.1). Lineage (NCBI taxonomy): Bacteria > Bacillati > Actinomycetota > Actinomycetes > Micrococcales > Micrococcaceae > Sinomonas > Sinomonas sp. The sequence goes on from NZ_DAIUJO010000059.1 coordinate 21,181, forward strand.
GCTTCGTGAACCGCGTCTGGTAGTCGACGACGGCGCCCGGGTCGCCTGCCCAGTCGACGACGAGCTGGACGGCGGCGCCCATCGTGAACATGCCGTGGGCGATCACGCCGGGCAGCTCGACGCTGACCGCGAAGTCGTTGTTCCAGTGGATCGGGTTGAAGTCGCCCGAGGCTCCGGCGTACTTGACGAGATCCGTGCGCGTCACGGGGATCTCGCGTCGCCCGATCTCGAGCCCGGTTTCGAGCTCCTCGAAGACGGGCACTCCTGCGAATCCTGAGGTGGTCACTGGCCCTCCCCCCGCACCAGGATGGACGAGGTCGTGGTGGCGACCTTCTCGCCCGACTCGGACGCGATCTCGGCACGGGTCGTGATCATCGCCCCGCCGCCCATGGCGCGCACGGTGTCGACGTGCAGCTCGGCCGTGAGGCGATCGCCGGCCACGATCGCCCGGTGGTGCGTGAAGCGCTGCTCGGCGTGCACGACGCGGGAGAAGTCGATGCCCGACGCAGGGTCCGCGATGAGCTGCGCATCGGCACGCTGGGCGACGATGATCGCGAACGACGGCGGCGCCACCAGATCGGCGTAGCCGAGGGACTTCGCGGCCTCGACGTCGAAGTGAGCCGGGTTCCCGGCCTTCACGGCGCGGGCGAATTCGCGGATCTTCTCGCGGGCGACGTCGTACGCCTCCGCGGGCGGGTAGACGCGACCCTGCAGATCGGGGTTGATGGCCATGGGCAGAAGCCTATCCGTTCCTGACGATTGAACCCGGACTGACGATGGATCCGACTGACGAGTGCACCGGACTCACGACTGAATCCGGACTCACGATTGGATCCGGACTCACGATTGGATCCGGGCGGCGTTAGCCGCGGAGGCGGCGGCGCATCTCCCTCGCCCGGATGCCGATGCCGAAGAGGTGCGCCACGAGGCCGACCCCGATCACCGCGAGCGACGCATACAGGAGCCACGGGAGGTGGCTCAGGTTCGCGACGATGTTGAGGATGATCCCGACGCCCAGGAAGGCCATGCCGGAAAGCACGACCTTCTTGTACAGCGGAGGGGCTGTCTCCCAGAAGTCGTTCACACGTCTCCCGTTCAGGCGGGCTGGACGCCGAAGGCGGTGGCGAGCTTCATGATCTTCTCCGCGCGGCCGAGGCGCGGGAGGTCGGAGCCGTCGCGGATGACGCGGCCGTTCGCCTCGAAGTCGCGCATGAAGTCGGACGCCCAGGCGACATCGCTCGGCGTCGGGCTGATGACCTCGTTGATGACCGTGGTCTGGTCGATCGCGAGGCACAGCTTGCCGGTCATGCCCATCATGACCGTGATGGCACTCTGCTCACGCAGGATCGGGTGGTTGGTGCCGACCGTGGGGCCGTCGATGGGACCGGGCAGGCCGCCGACGCGGCTCGCAACGACAAGCTTCGCGCGGGGGTACGCCATGGCCTCGGGCGTCGCCGCCATGCCGGTGTCGCGGCGGAAGTCGCCCGAACCGAAGGCGAGACGGAACGCGCCCTGGGCCTTGGCGATGTGGTTCGCCTCTTCGATGCCGACCGCGGACTCGACGAGCGGAATCACGGGAGTCTTGCCGTCCATGCGGTGGTAGCTCTCCGTGACCTGGTCCGAGGACTCGGTCTTCGCGAGCATGACGCCGAGCAAACCCGTCGTCCCTCGAAGGCCTGCGAGGTCGTCGGCCCAGAACGGGCTCGTCGCGTCGTTGATACGCACCCACGCCTGGCCGCCGTCGTGCATCCACCTGATCACGTTCTCGCGGGCTTCGCCCTTGTGCGAGGGATCCACCGCGTCCTCGATGTCGAGGATGACGGCATCCGCCCGCGAGGACGAGGCCTCGGAGAAGGTATCCGGCCTCATCGCGTTGACCAGCAGCCACGAGCGCGCGATCTCAGGGTTGATGATGCGGGCCGGGCGGGAGGAATTGACGCCGGTGGGGCGGGAGAGATCGGCCCCCGTGGGACGGGGCGATTCGGCGGCGGTGGTTGAGGTCATGGGTCAACGGTATCCTCCGCGCGCGCCGCAGGCACATCCGGCACAGCGCCGCAGGCCCCATCCGGCACAGCGCCGCAGGGACCCTTCAGACCTCAGCCCCGCCCCGCGCCGCGACTAGATGCTGAGGGCGTATCTCGAATTCCACCCTCCGCAGGCCTCCCACCAGGTGATCCCTGAGCGCATGCCCGGTGCACCGCCAGTCGGTATGGTCCGCGAAGAATGTCCCTTGTCGGCGCCGGACGCGGCGTCCTCCGCAGCGGAACCTTGGGCAGTCTGGGGCTCGACATCAGCCATAGCTGTGCTCCTGATACTTCTCGGAATGGTCGACGAATCGCTCCCCAGCGCGACGATCCAGTACCAGTGGACTACGGTGAAATTAATATGTCAAGCGATTTGATAAATTGCTCAGACTGCCGCCCTGACGGCCCCTCGCAGCTGAAGAAGAGTCAGGCGAGGAAGACTTGGCGGCCCGTGAGCTCGCGCGGAACCAGACGGACGAAGCGGTCTCGAATGCCGCCAGCCCAAGGCTCCTGGACGGCGAGGCCGAACAGCTCGGTGAGGAGATCGGAGTCCTCGACGGCGCTGGCCGTTCCCGAGACCAGGACGGACCAGCCAGCCTGGGCGTCCGGCCGGGCCGAGTCGATCTCGAAGGCCGCTCCCTCTTGAGGCAGCGCGGCCGCGATGACGCCTTCGGGGGAGGTGCGGAAGTAGATGCCGCCGCGATGGACGGCGTAGTGCACCGGGAAGACCTGGATACGCCCTCGGTCAGCGAACGCGAAGCGTCCGATCCCCGACGACCCGAGCAGCGCCCAGCATTTCTCCTCGTCGAGTTCGAAGTCCTCGTGCCGGACACCGGGCCCGTAGTCGCCAACCGTGGGCATGGCCGCCTCCTCCGCGTCACGCCACAGCCTGCCACGAGTGAGGCGGCGAGCGGAAGGACCTAAGTCCCTTCCACTCGCCGCCTCACGACCGATGCGAACCGGCCAAGCTGCAGCGGCCCCCGCGGCCCGAGAGCCAACCGGCTGATCCCCATTCACGAAGGGGTGTGGCCGCAAAAGCGGGGTTCAGCACCGGCGGAACCGCAGCCAACCGGCGGAACCGCGGCGAACCGGCTGACCCCCGTTCACGAAGGGGCGTGGCCGCAAAAGCGGGGATCACCAGCGGCGGAACCGCAGCCAACCGGCGGAGCCGCAGCCAAC
>NZ_DAIUJO010000060.1:0-23574 GCF_036848755.1 Sinomonas sp.
CCGTCACCTCCGCAGGGTCCCCACCCCCTGCCCCGTCACCTCCGCAGGGTCCCCAGCCGTTGCCCCGTCACCTCCGCAGGGTCCCTCACGCTGCCCTTTCGCGAATAGCAGCTTTGATCCGGCGAATCACTCCTCGGAAATCTTCCCGAAGGTCATCTAGCCGGACGTGAATGACGAACCAACCAGCGTCGCGAAATGCTCGGTCCCGCCGCGCGTCAGCCAGGCGCTGGGCGTCGCCCTCATGATGGGCGCCTTCGTACTGAATCACGATCTTGAACGCTCGATAGCCGATGTCCCCCGAAGGCGAAAAGGGATCGCGCGGATCGAGCTGGAGCTGCAACTCTGGCTCCGGAAGTCCCATTGACACCATGGCCAGGCGCAAGAGGGTCTCCGGGACCGAGTCCGACCCGACCCGCATATCTTCAAGAGCGAGCCGACAGCGTGCGAGCCCCTTCATTTTCGGGTGCGCTGCCAGCATCTCGACCAGCGATTCCTTTGTTGCGTACGGCTGGTCCCGACCTTCAAGCTGGGGCCTCGGTTTCCGCAGGAGATGATCGCCCAAGGCGACGAGATGCTCGTGTGGAAGCTGCATCGCGAGATCGAGCCACGTTCTAGCCGGAGTGCTCATGCGGAGACCGTCGACGTAGCACAGCTCGGAAGGTCGGAATCGCACCTCGTGACCGACTACCCCTCGGCGGCGGACCCGTGGGAGCCCGTGCGGCTTGCTGAGGTGAAGGAGCTCGTGGTCAGAGAGCCACGGTGGGACAGGCATGAGATGAATCCCCGCAGCGGTCTGATGCGAGCCCCATGCTCCGGGCGTCACGGCCAGGTGCGCACGCAAACGGTCGAAGAGCCCCGGTTCGGTTCCCGTGGGTGCGTAGATCAAGCGACTGAGCCTCGTCAGGTCAGAGGCCCGAAGGCGTCCCCGGCTGATCGCCGCTGAAATCGCTTCCGGCTGAGTGAATGGTCGCTGTGTGAAGGAGTCAGGAAGGGCAGAGCGCTTAGTCATGCCCCCAGTCTCGCGGCCGACGACGGGACCCGGGGTGAGTTATCCACAGGCACCCCGCGAACGTGACGGCGCAACGAGCGCCCACCCCGCGAACGTGACGGCGCAACGGGAGGGGGGCGTCAGGTGCGGCCGATGAACCATTCCTGGAGCTTCTTGAGGCGCGCGCGGAGCTGGTCCTCGCTCGCCTGCGCGACCGCGGGCCCGCCGCACACCTCCCGCAGCTTCGTATGGACGACGCCGTGTGGGGTCCCCGTACGCGCACTCCATGCCGAGACGTTCTTGGCCAGCTCATTGCGAAGGTCCATGAGCAGACGGTGGTCCGGCACACCCGCGGGGGACGACGTGGGGGGCCTGGCCTTCCGTCGCGACACCTGGTCCTGCTGGCGCTGTCGCAGGAGCGTGGCGACCTGATCGGCGTCGAGCAGTCCGGGGATGCCGAGGAAGTCGAGTTCCTCATCGGAGCCGATCTCGCCGCCCGTGCCGAACTCTCCGCCGTCGAACAGCACCCTGTCGAATGCCGCCTGCGATTCGAGCGCCTCGTACTTGCCCTTCGTCAGCGTGTCCGAGGCCTTCTCCTCACGGTTCGCCTCATCGACGAGCGACTCCTCGAGATCCATGAGCCCGTCCTCGTCGGTCGACGGGCGGTCGAGCGCGTGGTCCCGCTCGGCCTCCATCGAGTTCGCGAGCGCCATGAGCTGGGGCACCGAGGGGAGGAACACGGACGCCGTCTCGCCCCGCCGTCGTGCGCGGACGAAGCGCCCCACCGCCTGCGCGAAGAAGAGCGGGGTAGACGTCGAGGTCGCGTACACGCCCACGGCGAGCCGGGGCACGTCCACGCCCTCGGAGACCATGCGGACCGCGACCATCCACCGCGATTCGTCGACGGAGAACTCCTCGATGCGGTTGGAGGCCTTCGCGTCGTCGGAGAGGATGACGGCGGGCGACTCACCGGTGATCTTCTTGAGCTGGCCAGCGTAGGCGCGCGCGTCCTCGTGGTCCGTGGCAATCACCAGGCCGCCAGCGTCGGGCACGGTGCGGCGTACCTCGGTGAGTCGCCTGTCCGCCGCCGCGAGGACGGCCGGGATCCACTCTCCCTGAGGGTTGAGCGCTGTGCGCCAGGCCTGTGCCGTGACGTCCTTGGTCACGGCCGCCTCCCCGAGTGAGGCCGCCATCTCGTCGCCCGCACTCGTGCGCCAGCGCATCTGCCCGGAGTAGGCCATGAAGATGACGGGACGCACCACGTGGTCGCGAAGCGCTTGGCCGTAGCCGTACGTGTAGTCCGCTTTGGAGCGCCGGATCCCCTCGGCGTCCTCGACGTAGTCCACGAAAGGGATCGGCGAGGTGTCGGACCGGAACGGCGTGCCGGTGAGGGCGAGCCGACGCACGGCCGGATCGAACGCCTCGCGCAGTCCGTCGCCCCAGGAGAGCGACTCGCCGCCGTGGTGGATCTCGTCGAGGATGACCAGCGTCCGAGCGGCCTCCGTCTTCGCCCGGTGCAGGAGCGGCTTGCTCGCCACCTGCGCGTACGTCACCGCGACGCCGATGAAGTCGCGCCCGTGTTGGCCGTCCGAGTTCTTGAAGTTGGGGTCGATCGCGATCCCGACCCGCGCAGCCGCATCGGCCCACTGGCGCTTGAGGTGATCCGTCGGCGCCACGATCGTGATCCGGTTGACGAGGCCGCGGTCGATCAGGGTCGAGGCGACGCGGAGTGCGAACGTGGTCTTGCCGGCGCCGGGGGTCGCGACGGCGAGATAGTCCCGCGGCGCGCGCTCGAGGTACTTGTCGAGCGCTTCCTGCTGCCAGGCGCGCAGCTTCGGCGCGGTCCCCCACGCCGCCCGCTCTGGGTAGGCCGGGGAGAGCGCCCGCGAAGACTCCTGGCCGCCGAAGAGCGTATCCGTCACGCCCGATCCGCCTCGTGCACGGCGGACGACGGCGTGCTGGTCCGGGAGCCCGCGGCTGCACCCACGAGGGCGGAGACGGCCAGGACGCCGACGAGGAGGGCGAAGGCACCGGGGCCCGGGGCCCTGTCCGGGGTCAGCATCAGGGAGTACAGCGTTCCTGCTCCGGCGGTTCCAATCACTCCACCGAGCATATCGGCCAACTGGAGCGAGGCCGAATTCCTGCCCCGCTCCGCCGCGGCGCTCAGCTCGAGCACGAGCACGGACGTCGTCGACGTCGCGAGGCCCATTCCGATCCCCGCGACGGCCCACGCGGACGCAAGCAGAAGCGGAGCCGCGTGGGCAAGGACTACGAGCGCGACCCCACCCATCGCGCCCCCCACCATGGCGGGTCCGACGATGAGAAACGCCGGCCTCGGAAGCCACCCCTTCGCTTGGGCGAAGGAACCGATGGTCCAGCCGAGCGCGCCGCCCGTGAGCGCGAGTCCCGCGGTGGACGGTTCGAGCCCGAAGCGGTCCACGAGCATGAGCGGAACGAAGGCCTCGGCTCCGAAGAACGCGAGCGTCAGCAGCCCCCGGACGACGACGACGGAGGGCAGTCCGCGTGCGAGGCGGAACGCGTTGGCGGGCAGGAGCCGCGGGATGGTCAGGACGACGGCGGCCAGCCCCGCGACACCGAGGAGCGCGAGCGCCGCCGGCGTGACAGCGTCCCGGATCTGCGGATCCGCCAGAGACTGCGCCGCCCACTGCGCCACGGCGACGCCGACGGCGAGGGCCCCACCGAGAAGCGCACGACGGCGCCCCTCGCCTGCCGCCATCGACTTCGCCCGAGGCGCCCCCAGCGCTTTGATCCGGGGCCACATGAGGAGCACGGCCGCGACGACGATCGGCACGACGCCGAAGAAGGCCCACCGCCAGCTCCCATGCTCAGCGAGGAGTCCAGAGACGTAGGGGCCGACGAGCGAGGGGACGACCCACGCCGCGCTGAACCAGCCGAACAGGACCGGCTGGAGTGCCGGCGGAAGGGCCTGGCCGATGATCACGTACACGGGCACGATCATGAAGCCCGCACCCGCGCCCGAGACCATCCGCCCGAACATGAAGGCCGTGAAGTCCCACGCACCGCCGCACAGGAGCAGGCCTGCGGACATGAGCAGGAGCCCTGTGAGGAGAGAGGGGCGCGGTCCAGCCCGATCGCTCCAGGGACCGGCCGCCGCCGTGGCGGCCAGGGAAGCCGTCAGATACAGCGAGAACGCTAGGCCATAGGACCGCTGCCCTCCGAGATTCGCCGCGACGACCGGCATCGCCGTCGTGACGGCCATGGCCTCGAAGGCGCTGCACGTGACAATCGCGAGGAGCCCTATGACGAGGCCACGGTAGGTCCGGGACATCAGGCCCCGAGCCTCACCCGTGGCCACTTACGCGTCGTCGTTGTTGCCGTTGCTGCCGTCGTTGCCCGGACGCAGGCCTTCGTAGATCTCCTTGCACGTGGGGCAGATCGGGAACTTCTGCGGGTCTCGGCCCGGCGTCCAGACCTTGCCGCACAGCGCGATCACGGGCTCGCCCGTCAGGGCCGACTCCATGATCTTCTCTTTGCGGACATAGTGCGAGAACCGCTCGCGGTCCCCCGGCTCGAGTTCCTCGCGGACCTCCTCGCGCTCGATGGTCGCCGTTGAACCGGCAGCCGAAGGGTCCCGCGGATCATTCGCATACGGGTCGAAGGGGTCAGCTGTGCTCATTACTCCATGCTAGCAACGGGCTCCGACAGGTCACGGGGGCAATGGGCCGTCGGTCGAAGGCCCGGTCAACCCGACCGGACCAGAGAGGAGTACACCTCCGGCCCGCGACGGTCCAACCACATCCCCCCGAGGGTGATTCCGCCGACGCAGAGCGCGCTCCCGAGGACGATCCCGACGAGAAGGGCGCCCCAGCCGTAGCCTGGCTCCCCCGTCGCCACCGAGAGGGCTACGAGGAGGATCTCGGGCAGGACGAGCAGCCCGAGCGTCAGGAGGCCTCCGATCTGAACGAGGAACGTCTGGGTCGTGTTCCCCGGAGGACGCTTGAACGGGCTTTCGCCCGGGAGGGGTACGGTCACCGTGAACCTCGCCGACACGACCGACGCGAGGCCGCTGCCGCTCAGCAGGACGCCGAACGCGAGCCCCAGGTATCCGGGGAGGAGGCCCCACCGCCCGGAGACGACGAACGGCACGAGGGCGATCACGGCCGCGGCCGGGACGGCGAACGTGAGGAGCGCCAATGCCCTCCCCCAGCGGTCGGCACGGCCGCGGACCCCGGCGGTGAGGTGGAGCGAGAACGCCGTCGAGTCGTAGGAGACATCCGTCGCGAGCGACCACGCGAGGAGGAACGCCGCGAGCGGGCCCGAGAGGAGGAACACGTCCGACTGGTGCTGCTGGGCCGAGGAGAAGAACAGGATCACCGGGACGAGCGGGACGATGATGAGCGCTGTCCCGTACCGGGGGTCCCGGACCCAATACACCAGCGCCCGCGCCGCGATGGCACCCGCAGGGCTCGCGGGCATCCAGCCGAACGGCCCCAGCCCCCCGCGCCCCGCCTTGCTTCCCGACGACGCGCGGCTCGCCGGAGTCACGAGCGCCCGGGCGAGGGAGCGCGACCACGCCCACGCCGCGAGGACGAGCGACGCCGCCGCGATCAGGAGTTTCAGGAACGCCTCGAGGAGGTGGCCTTCGGCGACGGCTGCGGGCACTCCGAGCGAGGCCCCGAGGGGCGTCCAGGCGAGGATCTGCGCGAGGGCGTGCACCGCCCCGAGGTTCGTCTCCATTCCCCGGATCGCAAGGCCGAGGATGGGCCCGAGCAGGACGATCGGGACCATCATGACCATGCGGCTCCCCTCGCGGAAGCGCCGGGACGTGGCGAGGTCCGTCACCGCGCTCGCGACGAGGCGGCTCACCACGACGCAGAGGCCGAGGGCGAGCACGGCGCCGAGGACTCCCGCGACGAAGGTGAGCGGGTCCCGCGCCCACGTCACCGTGGTCGCGGCGAGGGCGACGGCGGTGCACGCCCCGGGGATACCGATGAGGCCCGCCAGCGCCTGGCCTATCAGCAGCCGGGACAGCGGGATGGGATAGAGCGCGAATCGTCCCGGGTCCAGGGTGAGGTCGACGCCGGAGACGAGGATCGGCGCGAACGCCCACCCGGCCAGGAGCGCGGACCCGCCGAGCACGACGATGGGCCCCGCGATCCCGGCGTCCACGAGCCGCAGCAGGATGAGGCCGAGGACTGCGAGGAAGAGCAGCCCGAGCCCGTAGAGCGAGCCGACGATGAGGCCGACGAGCTGCCCGACGCTGCGGCGCAGGCCGTTGCGCAGGAGCGCGAGCTTGAGCGTGATCAGGTGTGCAACCACGAGAGCCCCTCGGCGGGACCGTGGCCGCCCACCAGTTCGACGAAGCGGTCCTCGAGCGTCGACCCGCCCCTCACCTCGTCGACCGTCCCGGCAGCGAGGATCTGGCCCTGCGCGACGACAGCGACGTGGTCGCACATCCGCTGGACGAGGTCCATGACGTGGCTCGAGACGATCACGGTCCCGCCGGAATGCACGTAGTCCGTCAGGATCGCCCGGATGTTGGCCGCCGAGACCGGATCGACCGACTCGAACGGCTCGTCAAGGACAAGCAGGCGCGGCGCGTGCACGAGGGAGGCGGCGAGGGCGATCTTCTTGGTCATGCCGGCCGAATAGTCGACGACGAGGGTCCGCGCGTCGGCGGTGAGATCGAACGCCTCGAGGAGGTCGCGGGTCCGGGCAGCCACGGTCGCCCGGTCGAGGCCGTGCAGGAGGCCCGCGTAGGTGATCAGCTGCTCGCCGCTGAGACGGTCGAAGAGCCGCACGCCGTCGGGCAGCACCCCCATGAGGCGCTTGGCGCCGAGCGGATCCTGCCACACGTCGATCCCGAGCACGAGCGCCGTTCCCGCGTCCGGGCGCAGGAGGCCGGTGGCCATGGACAGGGTGGTGGTCTTGCCGGCTCCGTTGGGCCCGACGAGCCCATAGAACGAGCCGGCCGGAACCTCGAGACTGATGCCGTTGACCGCGGGCTTCCCCCCGAAGGCCTTTGCGAGGCCCCGGATGGAGAGGGCCGAGCCGACGGGATACCCCGCGCCGTCGGGCACAGGGTAGCTGGGCAGAGTCATGACCTCACGCTAGCAAGCAGATCCGGCCAGGGGATCCCTCCGGCGGAGGACACCCGGAGGAGGAATCCAGCCGGGCGCGAGGACCAGACCTGCGCATCCGAGGACTAGAAGAGCGCCCGGGCGAGCCGCTGGCGGGCCGAGCTGACCCGCGGATCCGTCGCGCCCACGACTTCGAAGAGCTCGAGGAGGCGGACCCTCGCCTCCTCGCGCTCCGGCCCGAAGTTGCGTCCGATGAAGTCGACGAGCCGCCCGAACGCGTCCTCGACGTGCCCTCCGACGAGGTCCAAGTCGGCGACCGCGAGTTGGGCCGCGACGTCGTCCGGCGAGGCGGCTGCCTCCGCGCGCACCCGTTCGGCCTCGTCCTGGCCGAGGCCCTCGACGCGGGACATGAGATGGACCTGCGCAAGCATTGCCTTCGCTTCATGGTCCGCGGGGAATTCAGCGAGCTCCTTCGTCAGGGCCGCCTCAGCCGCGGCGTAGTCGCCTGCATCGAGCGCCTCGTACGCCTCCTGGAGGCGCGGCGGAAGGGGAGGCTCGGCCGGCGCAGCCGCCGGTTCGCCGTCGACCGTTCCCGTCACGCCGTTGGCCTCGGCGACACGGAGCAGCTCCTCGAAGAGCTGGCGCGACTGGGCAGGGGCGGCAGCGCCCTGGAAGAGCGGGATCGGCTGCCCTTTGAGGAACGCGATCGCGGTGGGGACGGCTTGGATCGCCAACGCCTGGGCGAGCTGCGGGAACGCCTCGATATCCGCCGTCGCGTAGGCAAGGCGCCCGCCGTATCCCGCAACCTCAGCCGCGAGTTCGTCCCTGATCCGCTGCGATTCGGGCGAGTACTGCGCCCACAGGAGGACGACGACGGGCACTTGGGCCGAGAGCTGGACGAGCTGCGGGAAGTTGGCCTCGTCGATCTGAATCGGCTGACCGCCGTCCTGCGTGGCCTGGCCGCCGCTCGTCTCACCGGGCGCGGTGGAACCGCTTCGGGGCCCGGTGCCCGCTGCGTCGGCATTCGGCGCGTGGGCCGGCGGCGTCGCCGTCGCGCGCGCCTTGAGCGCCGAAAGGTCGACGGCGCCGCGAAGGCTCATCGAGGGCAAGGGGCTTGGCTGGCGGGAACCGGGAACGCTCATGCCTCCACCATAGTGCGAGGGACGGAGCCGCTCACAGCGGCTCCGCCCCTCGCGAAACTCCGGTCGGTGAGGGTCAGCTCACGCTCGCGCCGACCAGGTTCCGGGTCCCGGATACCAGGGTGACCGGCTGCTTTCCGCCGACGGGCGGGATGTACAGGGCAACCGATTCAAGGAACTGGAGGCTCATCTTGGTCGTCGCCTCCTTGCCGCCGGCCAGCGCGGCTGCGTCGTCCTGGACGGTGAGCTTGTCCCCGGCCGACTTGGGCGTGCCCTCGATCGTGAACTGGAGCGCCGCGATGACGAGGGAACCGCCGTCCGCCGTGCGGTAGGCGACCGTGTCGTTGCCCGTCGGGCTGTGCGTGAACGTGAGGTTGCCGTTCGGGCTCGCGTTGACGATGTCCGACTCGTACCCCAAGGTGTCCTTGATGTAGGCGTTCTCGGGGATCTTGTCCTTCCACGAGCCGTTGGCGTTCGTCAGCCGGTCGCCGAGCCCACTCAGCGCTTCGTTCGGGCTGTAGGCGAGGCCGTCCTTGGAGTCGAGCGCGACCTGCTCCGCCCCGGCCTTGAGGGCGTTGGGGAAGGTCGAACCCGGAAGAAGCGGCGAGGCCTCGACGAGCTTGTAGTTGGAGCGTGCGTCGTTCTGGCGGAGGGTGAGGATCTGCGGCGTCGTGTTGCCGTCGCCCTGCGTCACGGCCACGACCGTGCGCGGCCAGCTGCGCTGGACCGTCACGACGCTCGTGAGGAGGCGGGAACTGCGGACCGGTGCGAGGGGCGCCGCCGAGGATACGGATGCCCTGATCTTGTAGTTCTGGGTCCGGGCCTGGAGCGCTGAATTGTCGACGCGCGGCTGGAGTTTGGTGGCGTCCTTGGCCTGATCGCCGGCTGCGACCGTCGTCGCGACCTGGTCGAGGATCCTCTGGAGCTGCTCGTCGAGGAGGACCTTGTCCTCAGGGTTCGGGGCGGCGCTCGGCGAAGCGGTGGGGCTGGCCGAACCGCTGGGGCTGGCCGAACCGCTGGGGCTTGGCGAAGTCGAGCCGGTTGCCGAGGGCGCGGGGCTGGGTGTGGCGTGAGCCGCAGCGGCACCGCCGGTGAGGGCGACGACGACGGCGGCCGCCGCCGACGCGGAGCGCACGAAGGCCCTGCGCTCAGCACGCCCGGCAGCAGGCGTCTGGGGCTCGGCGGCATGCGGGGCTGCGCTCGGGCCGCCCGAAGCGGTCACCGGCCGCCCCGACCCCGGCCGACGACGGCGGAGGACGAGGAGCGCGATGCCCGCCAGGATCAGGAGTGCGCCGAGGACGATGAGCGGAACGGCCCACGGAGTGGTCGCGTTGCTGGGCCATGTGACCGTGATGTCGTGGGGAGCGGGCTTCGTGCCGTCCGTCGCGAGGACGAGCTGCCACTTCCCGTCACCGGGAACGTCCCAGTGGTAGTCGAGGGTGCCCGAAGCGCTCTGGGTGGTGGCGAAGGTGTCGGCGCCGGCGGGAGAGGGGGCCGAAGGGTCACCCGCCGTGTAGGCCGCGGTCAGCTGCTTTCCGTCAGCCGACCCGCCGTCGATCGTTGTGTGGGCCGTCTTGCCGACCCACGCCGCGACGTCGTCGGGGCGCCCGGTCGCGAGGACGAACGCGCCGTCCCCCTTGATCGTGACCTCGGATTGCCCTCCCCGGAGGCTCTCGAGCTTGGAGTCGAGCACGATGAGTGGGGCCGCCTTGGTGTCGGCAGGGAGAGTTGCCGTCACAGTGCTCGGGGGCGCCCAGAACGTCAGTTGGCCGATGCCGGCCACGAGAGCTATCAGGCCCAGCAGCACGAGCGCGGCTGCGGTCTTGACTCGCACAGAAAAACACCTCACGTCGGGGAAGGGGACGGTTAATGGTAACCAAATCGTGACCTGAAGGCCGACTCGAGCCCGTCGGACCACCGTGGCGTCACCCTCCGAGGCGCGAGATCATGCGGCTGATAGGGTGACAAAAGGCCCGATCGGAAGGCAGAAGCTGTGGCAGACGAACCGACTCGAACGCCGGATGACCGTTCGGCCGGACTCGGTAGATCCTCCGCCGAGGAAGCCCGCGCCCGAGCCGTCCGCCGGCATTGGGACATGCGCTCGTTCGCGAGCCGCCTCCGCCGCCCGATTCCGGGCGCACAGCCTCGGGTGCGCTTCCAGATGCCGCCGCTCGTCGAGCCCGTCGAGACCGAACCAGAGGGCGAGTTCGGCAAGCCGGGACCGCGCATGTCGCCCCAGCACCCGTTGTACATGGGCTTCATGGGCACCGTCGGTGTCGGCATCGCCTTGGGGCTCTACTACATCGCGCAGCACACGACCCAGCTTCTCGTGTGGATCCTGGCCGCCCTCTTCATCTCCTTGGGTCTGGATCCCGTGGTGCGCTGGCTCGAGGGACGCCGCGTGCCGCGCGCGGCTGGGATCGCCGTCACCCTCCTGGCGCTGTTCGCGGTCTTCGCGGCGTTCTTCGGCACCCTCATTCCGACGCTCGTCGACCAGATCAGCCAGTTGGTCACCGCCTTCCCGAACTGGATCAACAGCATCCTGAATTCCGACTGGTATCGGAGCCTCGACGAACAGTTCGGCATCAAGCAGCGCATCACGGACGAGCTGCAGAAGTTCGGCCAGAATTCCCAGGCCGTCACGAACGTCTTCGGTGGGGTACTCGGCGTCGGGACGACGATCGCGAACACCGCCTTCGGCGCCCTCGTCGTCCTCGTCCTGAGCCTGTACTTCCTCGCCGCGCTCCCTGCCATCAAGGCGTGGGGCTACCGCCTGGCACCCCGCTCGCGGAGGGCCCGGGTCGAGGCCCTCTCCGAGGAGATCACGCGCTCGGTCGGCAACTACGTGATCGGCCAGGTCTGCGTTGCGGTGCTCAACGCGACGTATGCGTTCATCGTCATGAGCATCCTCCGAGTGCCGTTCGCCGCGCTCCTCGCCTTCGTCGTCGGGTTCCTCGCGTTCATCCCGCTCGTCGGCGGAGTCATCGCCGGCACGACCATCGTCCTCGTGGCACTCACGGCCGGGTGGCAGACCGCCCTCGTCCTCGCCATCGCCTACTTCGGCTACCTGCAGTTCGAGGCCTACTTCGTCTCTCCGCGCATCATGCAGAAGGCGGTCGCGGTCCCGGGTCCGGTCGCCGTCATCTCCGTCATCGCGGGCGGCAGCCTCTTGGGGGTCCTCGGCGCCCTCATTGCGATCCCCACAGCGGCCGCGGTCATGCTCCTGATCCGCGAGGTCTTCATCGCCCGGCAGGACCAGCACTGAACGACCGGCCGGCGAGGGTTCAGCCAGCCGCGATGGCGACGGGCCCTTCCCATGAGGTCGGCAGGGAGGGACGTTCCGCCGCCGCGCCGCCCGTCACGGTCGTCACGATCTCTCCCAGCGCCCGTTGGACGAACTTCTCCCCGACCCACAGGTGCTTCGCGCCGTCGACCCCGATGACCTTCGCCTGCGGGACAGCAGCAAACCTCTCGCGGGCTTCGGGCGGCCGGAGGTAGTCGTCGTGCTCCGGAACGAGCACCGTGAGCGGCTTGCCGGACGACGCCCACGCGGCGAGATCCTCGTCTCCCGCCCGGTGCAGGGGCGGTGAGAGCAGGACGGCGCCCTCGATCTGCGGCTCGACCGGCGGCAGCGCGCCGTACTTGAGCGCCAGTTCCGTCCCGAAGGACCAGCCGACGAGCCACCGCTGCGGAAGCCCGCGCTCGGCTGCGAAGCGCACAGCCGCTTCCACGTCGGCGCGCTCGCCCACACCTTCCTCGAAGCTGCCCTCGCTGGTTCCTCGGGGACTCGACGTCCCGCGGGTGTTGAAGCGGAGGACGGCCAGTCCGGCGAGCGCGGGCAGCCGGAATGACGCCTTGCGGAACACATGCGAGTCCATGAAGCCACCGTGGGTGGGGAGCGGGTGGAGCGTCACGAGGGTCGCCTTGGGCTCGCTGTCGAGCGGGAGGGCGAGTTCGCCGACAAGCGTGAGTCCGTCGTCGGTATGGAGCTCGATGTTCTCCCGGCGAGCGGGCAGGACCGTGTTGGCCCGGATCTCTACGGGACCTGACGTCGGCGCGAACTCGTAGGAGGAGGGATCGAACGGCATGAGCCCAGACTAACGGCCTGCTCCGACGCGAGCCGCACGGCATCGGGCGAAGCGCGGGCAGCGGTCAGCGGTACCCGAGAGCGGTCAGCGGTACCTGTACGTCCGCGTGCGCCAGCAGCGGGTGTGCCAATGACGTCGCTCGGCGATGCCCGCCTCCTCGCCGAACAGGTGATCGTCGGCCCACACGACGAGGTGCGCGAGCCCGGGCGGGATGGTGCGCGAGCAGCCTGGGCACGTGTATTCCTTTGCCGCGTTTCGGGTCGTCACCTGCCGTACGCGCCAGTCGCCGTCAGGCGCCGACTCGAGCCGCGCGAAGCCGGCCAGAACGCGCTCGAGGTCGAAGTCCTCGCCGTCGTCGTCCGGCTTCGGGGCGCCGCCCTGGCGGCCGCGGCCTCCGGGAGCGGGGCGCGCGGGGCGGCGGGGACGGTTGGAACGCGGCATGCCCCCATTCTCTCCCGGCCCCGGTAGAGTGCTCGGGTGCGACTCGTCATTGCCCGCTGCTCCGTGGACTACGAAGGCCGCCTCAAGGCCCATCTCCCGCTCGCGACGAGGCTCCTGCTCGTCAAGGCGGACGGTTCGGTGCTGGTGCATTCGGACGGGGGCTCCTACAAGCCGCTCAACTGGATGAGCCCTCCCGCGACACTGCGCGTCACCGCTGCGGACGCCGAAGGGGCCCAGTTCGAGGATGGCGTCGTGGAACAGTGGACGGTCCAGTCGGCGAAGTCGGACGACCGCCTCATCGTCAACATCCACGAGCACCTGCACGATTCGAACCACGAGCTGGGCGTGGACCCCGGGCTCATCAAGGACGGTGTCGAGGCCGACCTCCAGCGCCTGCTCGCGGAGCAGATCGAGACGCTGGGCACGGGCTACACGCTCATCCGGCGCGAGTATGCGACGGCGATCGGGCCGGTCGATATCCTGGCGCGGGACGCGGACGGTCGGACGGTCGCCGTCGAGCTCAAACGGCGCGGCGACATCGACGGCGTCGAACAGCTCACGCGG
Organism: Sinomonas sp.; assembly: GCF_036848755.1. Classification (NCBI taxonomy): domain Bacteria; kingdom Bacillati; phylum Actinomycetota; class Actinomycetes; order Micrococcales; family Micrococcaceae; genus Sinomonas; species Sinomonas sp. The sequence continues at coordinate 13,283 of NZ_DAIUJO010000060.1, forward strand.
TACCTCGAGCTCCTGAATCGGGACCCGCTCCTCGCGCCTGTGCGCGGCATCTTCGCGGCGCAGCAGATCAAGCCGCAGGCGCGAGTCCTTGCGACCGATCGCGGCATCGACTGCGTCACTCTCGACTACGACGCCCTGCGCGGCGTCGACGATTCCGAGAGCCGCCTGTTCTGAGGGCACCGCTCCTCGGACCACATCGCCTTCGCGAACCGCATCCTCGGACGACGGCGGGCGGACGGGCTCGGGGCTGCTCGCCTATGATCGTCGTATGACTTCCCCCGCCTCCCAGCAGACCCGCCTCGTCGCACGCGGGCGCATCGTGAGCGACGGGGAGACGCTCGACGACGGCCTCGTCGCGATCGAGGGCGACCGGATCGCCTACGCCGGGCCAGCTGCGGACTTCGACGCGGCTGAGTTCGGCGGCGAGGAACTCCCGCTGCCCGACGGCGCGCTCCTGCTCCCCGGGCTCGTGGACCTCCACTGCCACGGGGCGGCCGGCGGCGACTTCCCGAGCGGGGACGAGGATTCCGCACGCCGTGCGCTCGACTTCCTGCACCGCTCCGGGACGACAGGGCTGCTGGCGAGTCTCGTGACCGCCGCGCCCGAGGATCTCCTGAAGGCCATCCGCCTGTTCGCGCGTCTCGACGCGGAGGGCCTGGTGAGCGGAATCCATCTTGAGGGCCCGTTCCTTTCCTCGACTCGGTGCGGCGCCCAGAATCCGGACTTCCTCCTCGAGCCTGACCTGGGCCTGGCAGAAGACCTCATCGAAGCTGCCGAGGGCAACCTCGAGACGATGACGTATGCGCCCGAGCTCCCCGGAGCGGCGGCTCTGGTGGACCTCCTCATCCAGCACGGCGTCACCCCGTCACTCGGCCACACGGACTGCGATGATGCGACCGCCGAGGCTTCCTTGGCCCAGGCCCGCGACGAACTGACGACGGCGGGCTTCGACGGCGAGGAGACGCTCCCCACGGTGACCCATCTCTTCAACGGGATGCCTCCCCTCCACCACCGCTCGCCGGGACCCGTGGCCGCATGCCTCCGCGCCGCCGCAGAGGGGCGGGCCGTCGTCGAGCTCGTGGCGGACGGCGTGCATCTGGACCCGGCCACGGTCCGCACCGTCTACTCGCTCGTGGGCGAGGCCAACATCGCGCTCGTGACCGACTCGATGGCGGCAGCCGGACTCGGCGACGGCCAGTACACGCTCGGGCCCTCGGCCGTCACGGTGCGCGGCGGGGTCGCGACCCTTGACGCAACCGGGGCCATCGCCGGTGGCACGGCAACTCTGCTCGACGTGGTCCGCAATACCGTCGAGGGCGGCGTCCCGCTCGCGGCCGCCGTCCGGTCCGCAACGGCGGTTCCTGCCGAGGTCCTCGGCCGGATCGACGAATTCGGCAGTCTGAGGCGCGGTCTCTGCGCCGACCTTGTCGCGACCGACTCGGAACTGAGACTCGCCGCCGTCGTGCGCCGCGGGCAGCTCCTGCCCCTTCCGAACGCCGACTGAGCCACTTCGATTCAGAAATTGTTCTCTCGGAATTGGGGCAACGTCTTTCTATGCCATTGACCGTGCCTTCCGAGCATGATTGGCTATAACCAGTCTTGAGTAGTCAGCAGTATCTGTGAGCTAGCAGCTTGTTCAGCTAGCAGAACATGCTCGCAAGACCGTTGCGAGCGCGAAGCTCCTGATAACAGTGTGTGTCAGGTTCTTCCCGCGGAGTAACTGGGCTTTCCGCACCGGCGGAAGGCCATCGATCGGCAATCCACAGGAGAATCAAGGAATGGCACAGGGAACCGTCAAGTGGTTCAACGCTGAGAAGGGCTTCGGCTTCATCACTCCGGACGACGCCGAAGGCGACGTCTTCGTCCACTATTCGGAGATCAAGTCGACGGGCTTCCGCACGCTTGAGGAGAACCAGCGCGTTGAGTTCGAGATCGGCCAGGGCTCAAAGGGCCCGCAGGCGACGGGCGTCACTGCCCTCTGACCTCGGCACATTCGCACAGGGCCCCGGGTGAACCCGGGGCCCTGTTGTTTGTCTTTGTGGATATTCTTGACCGATCAGGTCACTAATCGCGGTTTACCGGACGAGGCTCCGGAGAAGGCGCATGCGGTGCCGCATCGTGAGGCCCGGCAGATAGGCCTCGGCCAGAGCGCGGCCAATGGCTGGCAAGTGCAGGGTGTCCTGGTAGTACATGTAGAGCGCGCGGTATTCCGGCTGGAAGTGGGATTTGAAGCGCGCGAGCGAACGGAAACCGTAAACGGGTTCGAGGGCCTGACCGGTAGCATCGAGAATCCGGCCGAGAAGCTCGTCCTCGCCCTCGACCGCCGCACGCTCTCCCGCGGGATCGGAGGAAAGCGGCGAGCCGGACAGGGAAATAGTGTCAACCATCGAACGCAGCTCGGTCACCGCCGACGCGACGAGGAATTCCATGACCCCGGGAAAGCCGTCGGGGCTCCGGCGCATGAAGTCGAGCGTCCAGCTCACCACGCGGCCCTCCCGGTAGACGGGAAGCCAGCTCGTGGCACCGTGAAGGGTCCCCTCGTCGTCGACCGCAAGGCACAGGAGGACCTCCGGATCGGCCAGCTCGTCGAGACCGCCCAGGGTGAAGCCCATGTCGGGGAGGGTCTTCCGTGCGGACCACTCCTCGGCCAGGACGTGCAGCTGCGAGCGCCGCTGCGAGCTGAGGGCCACATACCGGCCCCATTCGGCTCGCACGCCCAGTTTTCGGGCGCGGTTCACCGCTGTCCGGACGTTCTGCCAGTCCTTGCCCTTGAACTCGAGCTCCCGGATGCGGAGCCGGGTCTCCTGCGCCACCTCGACCCGACGGAAGCCCCGATCACGGAGGAGGGGCCAGATGTCCTCCGTCACCGAATAGAAGCACGGCACGAGAGCATGGCGCGAGCAGTAGCCGACGAAGCCCTCGACCGCCGAATGCCATCCGCCGGGGGCGCCGATCGGCCCGGCGACCGAGAGCGCGACCCTGCCGTGCTGCTGGAAGGCGATGCCCGCCGTCGACCCCTCGTCGAACCAGAAGCGGTTTGGCGGCCACAGCGTCATCCATGAGAGGCTCCCACCTCCCTGGTGCACGAGGCGCCGGGCGAGCTGGAGGCTGTCATCCCGACGGCCGAGGGACTGCTGGCCCCGGAGGACGGCGATGCTCACGCCGAGCAGCGCCGCGGCCCAGACGACGAGCCCGCTGTACGTGAAGAGCCAGAACGCGAGGGGACTGCGGTTGCGGAAGAGCGGCGCGTAGCTGATCGGGATCGGCGAGGGGACATACTGCCGCAGGATCTCGCCGACGAGTCCGAGGACTCCCCCGGGGAGGCTCAGGCCGCCGTCACGCAGCCAGAGGAGGACGTAGACGGCCACGAGGCCCCCCACGAGGACCGCGCCGGCGATCTGCAGCCTGCGGCGCATGCCTCGCGCCGTCTCCACGGGGAAGAGGTCCCGATGCATCCACAGCAGGATCACGAGCGCGAGAGCGCAGACCGCGACCGGCAGGAGGTGGACGAAGCCGGAGCCGAGGATGCCGATGCGGCTTCGCTCCGGCCGGTAGGGGATCCGCAGGAAGAGCGCGAGATAGCCCGCCGAGAGCGCGGCGACCGCGAGTTGGACGAAGATCGCGACGCGAAGCGCCACGGATCGGCCGCGACGGAGGCCTTCGGCGCACACCAGGAGAATCAGGATCGGGAAGAGCGACGTCAGATAGCCCGCAGCCGAGAGCACCGTGGGCTGGCCAGCCTGAAGGCACTCGCTGTCGACGGTGCCCCCGCAGTCCTGTTGGAGCTGCGTCAGTGCAGGGAGGGGGTTGAGGACCATGTCCCGCACGAGGGCCAACGGTCCGCTCGGACTGTGGCTGAAGGCCGTGAGGACCGGCCCCACGGCCACGAAGGCGACACAGAGCGCGAGCAGATTGCGCCGCTCGCGGATGCTCGGCAGCCGGAAGGTCCGCTCAGGGGCTCCGGTGCGAAACCACCATCCGACCATGAGTCCCACGAGGGCACCGATCAGTCCGAGCACGGTCTCCGAGTGCCCGACGTACAGAACGAGCATTCCGGCGACCGCGAGGACGACGGCGCGCAGACGGCGCCGCACGAAGGCCCCCAGGGTCCCGCTCGCCCCGAGCCCGCACACGAGGGCCGCCGGGTAGGGGCCGAGCACTGGCACGTCCACCATGGCGCCGATCCAGTCGTCACCAGCCCATTGGGCGATCTGGGCCACCGTGAAGAAGGCGATGAGGCTCACGAGCTGGCCCCCGAAGAACAGCGCAATCGTCCGCAGTGGGCCGAAGGCCCGCTCCGCAAAGGGCACGAGGGCCCCGATGACGACCGTTCCCGCGACGTACGCGAAGGGGTTCGAGGCAAAGAAGATCGATGTGGCGACGCCCCACCACTGCCCGGAACGCAGGGACGCGAAGTCCCCTCCGACGAAGCCGTAGAGCCGAGCGTCTGGCCCTGAGAGCAGGCTCCCCGTGGCGATGCCCACGACCCAGAACACGCCGATGAGCGAGAGGGTGACCGGATAGCGGCTGATTGAGACGAGCCGCCGCGTGGCGCTCTCGCGCACCGTGTGCACCAGCGGCCGCGTCTCCGGCGCTTCGACGTCAGCCGTCATGCGATCCCCCATCGCTGGGCGAGGAGCGCGATCCCCTGTCCCCAGGCCTTGCCGAGCATCTCCCAAGAGTGGCCTTCGCCCTGGACGAGCGCTGTCTCGACCGCGAGGCCACCGGCCCGCGCCTGTTCGGCCAGACGCCTGGACTGGCGGACGAAGTCGAGGTCTTTCGACCCGGCGGCGAGGAACAGGAGGCTCCCATCGTGCCGCTGCGTCGCGAAGTGGCGGGCCGGCACCTGCGACTCGAAGGCCTCGGCGTCGCCGTCGAACGCCGTGTCAATGGTCTTCGAGCGGTCCTTGGCGAGCGCGGGCTCCTCTTCTGCCGCGAAGCCAAGGGCGCTGGTCAGGAGCCGCGGGTGCTTCGCGAGGAGTTGGACGGCGCAGGTCCCGCCGAAGGAGAAGCCGCCGGCCGCCCACCGCTCGGGCTCGGTGGCGACGCTCAGCTTCTCCTTGATCCACGGGACGACATCATCCACGAGATAGCTTTCAGCCGCGCCGAGCCTGCTGTCCATGCACAGCGTGTTCGCCGACGTGCTCCCGAGGGGGTCGACGACCACGGCGACCGGCGCCACTCCCCCGTGCTGGGCGGCGAAGCGATCGAGCTTGACCTGGAGCCGGCCGCCCGTGAGCCAGTCCGAAGGGTTCCCGGGCTGGCCGGACATCAGGATCAGCGTCGGGAGCTCGGGACGCGGGTCGCCAAAGTATGCGGGTGGAAGGTAGATGAAGGCGGGGCGTGCGCGAAAACCCGAGGTCCTCCCGGGGATGTCCGCAGTCCGCAGCTCGCCGGTACCCGGAAGGCCCTTGCTCGGCGGAACCCAGGCCGAGAGGGGAACGGACGGCGCTGCCGAGCGCCCGAGCTCCGGTTCCAGAGGACGAACCTGAGCGAGCGTCCTGCCGACGAGATCGCCGACCGTCGGATTGAGGCCGAAATAGGCGTTGACCAACTGCCCGGACAGGAGGGCGGTCGAGGCCGCGGACACCGCCGCGAGGCCTCGCCGTCCCCACGCTCCCCCTGCCCGGCCTATGCGCACCAGAGCAGCCCCTCCCAGAAGCAGTCCGAGCGCCCCGAGGCCGACGGCGGCGAGCACTTCGCCGGGGAGTTCGCCGGGGAACACGGTGAGCCATTCGACGACGAGCCACTGGAGGGCGGCCGTGAAGGCGACAGCCGCGAGCGGCAGCGCAATGAGGACCGCGAGCCGACGTGCCCGCAGCGGAGGGTCGCCGAGCACCAGGCGACAGAGAGCGGCCATCCCGCCGAGGGCCAGCATCCAGCAGGCGACGGCGACGGGACCGTCGACGATCCTCAACTCGTAGAGGGAATCCATTTCGCGATCAGCGCCACGTTCCGACGCCGATCACGGGCCCGGCTTCAAGCCACGAGGCGAGGCCCGCGTACGCGCGGAAGTCCATGGCAAAGCGGACTTGGCTGCCCAGATGGGTCAGCTCCACGATGACGACGTCGGCCTGCACCTTGGGCCGCTCGGCTTCGGTGGGCATGCGGCGTCCTTGGAGCACCAACGCGCTCCGCGTGAAGCGGCGTTTGGGAAGCGGGCTGAGGGAGAGCAGATCGAACCACTCGAGTTCGGTGTCCTGATAACGGCAAACCCCCATCCGCCACGCCCCGGAGGACAGGCTGATGGAGGCATCCACCGTGCCCAGGGTGCGCCGCAGGACAAAGCGGCGCACCCCGAGGGCACAGAGCAGGGCTGCAAGGAGCAGGAAGACCGCTGCCAGGACGATGAACGGAAGAGCGGAATCGTCCATCAACGAGGGCTAACGGGTCCCCGCGACTGACTCGCTGATATGGGCGTTGTCGGCGACGATCACCACGCGGTTGCTGTCTACGGAGAAGAAGCCACCGTCCGCCTCGACCACGATGCGGTCGCCGGAGACAGGCTGGATCTCGATGTTGCCCTCGTGCAGGATCGCAAGGACCGGCGTGTGCCCCGGCAGGATCCCGATCTCGCCGTCGGCCGTGCGAGCCTTCAGCATCTTCGCGCCGCCGGACCACACGAAGTGGTCCGCCGCCACGATCTCGACTTCGAGTTCGGCCATGCTACTTCGTCGATTCCTGGATCTTGGCCCAGTTGCGCTCGACGTCGTCGAGGCCACCGACGTTGAAGAAGGCCTGCTCGGCGATGTGGTCGAGCTCGCCATCGCAGATCGCCTTGAAGCCCTCGATCGTGTCCTTGATGGAGACGGTCGAGCCTTCGACACCCGTGAACTGCTTCGCGGTGTACGTGTTCTGGGAAAGGAACTGCTGGATGCGGCGGGCCCGGGCCACGACGATCTTGTCCTCTTCGGAAAGCTCGTCGACGCCGAGGATGGCGATGATGTCCTGCAGCTCCTTGTTCTTCTGGAGGATCTGCTTGACGCGCACCGCGGTGTCGTAGTGGTCCTTGCCGATGTACTGCGGATCGAGGATTCGCGACGTCGAGCTGAGCGGATCCACGGCCGGGTAGAGGCCGCGCGAGGCGATCTCACGCGAAAGCTCGGTGGTCGCATCGAGGTGCGCGAACGTCGTAGCCGGCGCGGGGTCGGTGTAGTCGTCGGCGGGAACGTAGATCGCCTGCATCGACGTGATCGAGTGGCCGCGCGTCGAGGTGATGCGCTCCTGCAGCACGCCCATCTCGTCCGCGAGGTTCGGCTGGTAGCCGACCGCGGACGGCATGCGGCCGAGCAGCGTCGAGACCTCGGAACCGGCCTGGGTGAAGCGGAAGATGTTGTCGATGAACAGGAGCACGTCCTGGTTCTGCACATCGCGGAAGTACTCCGCCATGGTCAGCGCCGACAGCGCGACGCGCAGACGCGTTCCCGGCGGCTCGTCCATCTGGCCGAACACGAGCGCGGTGTCCTTGAGCACCCCCGCCTCTTCCATTTCGACCCAGAGGTCGTTGCCCTCGCGGGTGCGCTCGCCGACACCTGCGAAGACGGACGTACCGCCGAAGTTACGCGCAACACGGGTGATCATCTCCTGGATGAGAACCGTCTTGCCGACGCCGGCACCGCCGAAGAGGCCGATCTTGCCGCCCTTGATGTACGGGGTGAGGAGGTCGATGACCTTGATGCCCGTCTCGAGCATCTCCGTCGAGCCCTCGAGCTGGGCGAAGGACGGGGCCTTGCGGTGGATCGGCCAGTAGTCCGAGGCCTGGATCTCGGACTCGTCGACGTCCAGCGGCTTGCCGAGGACGTTGAAGATGTGGCCCTTGACGCCGTCGCCGACCGGAACCGAGATCGGGGCGCCGGTGTCCTGCACCCTGGTGCCGCGGACGAGGCCGTCGGTGGCCTGGAGCGAAATGGCGCGGACGAGGTTGTCGCCGAGGTGCTGGGCGGTCTCGAACGTGATCGTACGAGTCCGGCCGTCGAGCGTGATCTCGGTGGTCAGGGCGTTGTACATCTCCGGGATCGAGTCCGCGGGGAACTCGACGTCGACCACCGGACCGATCACGCGGGCGATCCGGCCCGTCGCGCCGGCGGTGGCAACCGCTTCGGGGGCAGTGGCAGTCATGTCTCTCACTTCTCCAGTTAGGCGTGTAGTCAGTCTATTGAGTGGGGCCGAGGCTCCGGGGGCCTCAGGCGTTCAGCGCGTCTGCGCCGGCGATGATCTCGGTGAGCTCCTGCGTGATCTCCGCCTGGCGGGCGGTGTTGCGCAGTCGCGTGTACTTCTTGATGAGCTCGGTCGCATTGTCGCCCGCGTTCTTCATCGCCCGCTGGCGCGACGCCAGCTCGCTCGCGGCCGAATGCAGCATCGCGGCGAAGATCCGCGACTCGATGTAGCGCGGAAGAAGCGCGTCGAGGACCTTCTCGGGCTCGGGCTCGAATTCGTACAGCGGCAGGATCTCGTTGGCCTCGGACGCCTTCTCCGACACCACCTCGAGCGGAAGCAGCCGGATGACCACGGGCTCCTGGACGACCATCGACTTGAAAGACGTGTAGACCACGTGGATCTCGTCGACGCCGCCTTCCTCGTACGGTGCCGAGAACGCCTCGAGCAGGACTTGGCGGATCTCCCTGGCACGCTCGAACTCCGGGTTGTCCGTCTGGCCCGTCCACACCTGGACGTAGGCGCGGTTCCGGAAGTCGAAGTACGCCTGGCCCTTGCGGCCAACGAGGTACGTCGCGACTTCCTTGCCCTGGCTGCGCAGGAGCTCCGACAGGGACTCGGCCCGCTTCAGGACGCTCGCAGAGAAGGCCCCCGCCTGGCCGCGGTCAGCGGTCAGCACGAGGACGGCCGCGCGGCGGACATTCTCATGCTCCGTTGTCAGCGGGTGTTCGAAGTCGCTCGTCGACGCCACGGCCGAGACCGCGCGGGTAATGGCCCGGGCGTACGGCAGAGAGGCAGCGAGTCGCGCCCGCGCCTTGCCGATGCGGGAGGTGGCAATCAGCTCCATCGCCTTGAACATCTTGCGCATCGACGTCGTCGAGGCGATCTTCTGGCGGTAGACCCGGATCTGGGCACCCATTCTTGTCCTTTCCTGTCCATCGCTGACCCGCCGGGGCCGCGATCCGGAGCTGCCCTCCGGAGACGCGGACCCGGCCGGTCACCGAGTGGAATCAGTGCGTCTGCTTGACGATCCGTTCCTGATTGACATCGCCCTCGGAAAGAGCCTCGTGCTCCTCGTGGCCGGCTGCGACCAGGTGGCTGTCGCCCTGCCCGAAGAAGCCCTGCTTGAAGTCGATGATCGCAGTCTTGAGCGCCTCGGCCGTGTCGTCATCGAGGACGTTCGTCTGTGCAAGCGTCGTCAGGATCGAGGTGCGGTGCCTCAGGTGCTCGAGGAACTCGCCCTCGAAGCGGCGCACGTCCTCGACCGGGACGTTGTCCAGGTAGCCGTTCGTGCCAGCCCAGATCGAGACGACCTGCTCCTCGACGGGGAACGGCGAGTACTGCCCCTGCTTCAGGAGCTCCATGAGGCGGGCCCCACGGGTCAGCTGCTGGCGCGACGCGGCGTCGAGATCCGACGCGAACATCGCGAACGCCTGCATGTCGCGGTACTGGGCAAGGTCCAGCTTGAGCGTGCCGGAGACCTTCTTCATCGACTTCACCTGGGCAGCGCCGCCGACTCGCGAGACCGAGATGCCGACGTCGACAGCGGGGCGCTGGTTCGCGTTGAACAGGTCGGACTGGAGGAAGATCTGACCGTCCGTGATGGAGATCACGTTCGTCGGAATGTAGGCAGAGACGTCGTTCGCCTTGGTCTCGATGATCGGCAGGCCGGTCATCGAGCCAGCCCCGAGCTCGTCCGAGAGCTTGGCGCAGCGCTCGAGGAGGCGGGAGTGCAAGTAGAAGACGTCGCCCGGGTAGGCTTCGCGTCCCGGCGGCCGGCGCAGGAGGAGCGAGACAGCTCGGTAGGCCTCAGCCTGCTTGGACAGGTCGTCGAAGATGATGAGGACGTGCTTGCCGCCGTACATCCAGTGCTGCCCGATGGCCGAGCCGGCGTACGGGGCAAGGTACTTGAAGCCGGCCGGGTCGGATGCGGGCGAGGCCACGATCGTCGTGTACTCGAGCGCTCCGTGGTCCTCGAGCGTCTGGCGCACCGCCGCGATCGTCGAGGCCTTCTGGCCGATGGCCACGTAGATGCAGCGAACCTGCTTGGTGACATCACCCGAGGCCCAGTTGGCCTTCTGGTTGATGATCGTGTCGACCGCGATCGCGGTCTTGCCGGTCTGGCGGTCGCCGATGAT
>NZ_DAIUJO010000061.1:0-9651 GCF_036848755.1 Sinomonas sp.
CAGATTGGAAGACTGGGCCCTTATCCGCAGGCTTCATCTGGCTGAAGGGATGCCCAAGCCTCGGATCGCCAGAGACCTCGGGATCTCCAGGACCACCGTGCTGAAGGCGCTGGCGTCCGGGGGCCGCCGGAGTTCCGCATGCCGCATCGGTCCAGTCCTCCGCGTTCGGCGGGTTCGAGCCCAGGGTTCGTGCGCCAGTCGTAGACGGTGGAGACCGGCACCCCGAGATAGGCGGCCAGCTCGCTCACGTCCAGCAGGCTCTCCGGTCCCCCGGGGTTCTCTGAGGCGTGTTCGGTGTCCATGGCGGACAGGTGCACCGCATTCCCCCATGGGAACCGGAAGCGACCAGAGCAACCAGGCGTCTGTCGGAGCGCAGCGGTCCCGGGGCGCCGTCGGGAGGTCAAAGTGATGGGTTTTTGATGACCGGGTCAAGTTTCACCAACTGAAAAGCCGCGGAAACCCTTGGGTTTCCGCGGCTTTGTGGTCGGGATGACAGGATTTGAACCTGCGACCTCTTCGTCCCGAACGAAGCGCGCTACCAAGCTGCGCTACATCCCGATCCGTCACCGGGTTCCCCCGAGCAACTCATACAGGATACCCGATCCGAGTCCCCGGCGTGAAATCGGGGAGCGACTCTGGCCCAGTCGGAGAGCCCTCAGACGAGGGACTCGCGCCACGCTCCGTGAAGCGCCGCGAAGCGTCCACCACCGCGAATGAGTTCCTCGGGAGTGCCGTCCTCGACAATGCGGCCCCCGTCCATGACAAGCACCCGATCCGCGATCTCGACGGTCGAGAGGCGGTGGGCGATGATGATCGCGGTTCGGCCCCGCCGCGCGAGGAGGCGCGAGAGGCCAGCCTGCACGAGGCGCTCCGACGGGATGTCGAGCGAGGAGGTTGCCTCGTCGAGGATGAGCACCGCGGGCGCGGCGAGGAATGCTCGGGCGAACGAGATGAGCTGTCGTTGGCCCGCGGACACCCGCCCGCCGCGCTTGTTGACGTCCGTGTCATAGCCGTCCGGCAGCGCCGAGATGAACTCGTGTGCGCCCACAGCCTTGGCTGCCTCCTCGATTTCCTCTCGCGACGCCGTCGGACGCCCCAAGGCGATGTTGTCCGCGACGGAGCCGCTGAAGAGGAACGCCTCCTGGGTGACCATGACGATGGCGCGGCGCAGGTCCGGCGTCGAAAGCCGCCGGAGGTCGACGCCGTCGAGCGTGAGCGCACCCGAGCTGACGTCGTAGAACCGAGCCACGAGCTTCGCGAGCGTCGACTTGCCAGCGCCGGTTGCGCCGACGAGCGCGACCGTCTGGCCAGCCGGGATGTCCAGGCTGAACTCGGGCAGCACGACGGGGCCGTCGCCATAGCGGAACCCGACACGGTCGAAACGGACCGTTCCGCGCGGGTCCTGGAGCGGTTCCGGGTCGCGCGGAGCGGTGACGGTCGGGACCTCTTCGAGCAGCCCGGAGACCTTCTCGAGCGCGGCTTGGGCGCTTTGGAAGGAGTTGTAGAACATCGCCATGTCCGCAATGGGCTGGTAGAACCGCTTGACCGAGAGGACGAGGGCGAGGAGGACGCCGACGGCGAGCGCCCCGCTGAGCACGCGCAGACCCGCCACGAGGAGGACGACGGCGACCGTGATGTTGCCGATGAGCACGAGCCCCGGCTGCAGGATGCCGTTGAGCTGGATCGAACGTGCCGTCACCTTGCGGTACTCCTCGGTGAGACCGCCGAACTCCTCGTTGTTCTCGGGCTCCTTGCGGAAGGCCTTGACCGCGCGGATCCCCGTCATGGTCTCCACGAAGTGCACGATGAGCCGGGCGGACGCGACCCGCGATGCCCGGTAGGCGATCTGCGAGCGGATCTGGTACCACCGGGCGAGGGCGAGCATGGGCATGGCGGCTGCGAGCATGATGAGCCCCGAGATCCAGTCGAGGAGGAACACCGTGGTGGCCGTGAACAGCATGAACAGGACGCCCGAGACGAGGGAGCTGACCCCCGAATCGAGCAGGTCGCGCAGCGCCTCGAGGTCCGAGGTCTGGCGGCTGATGATGCGACCCGAGGTGTAGTGCTCGTGGAAGTCGAGGCTGAGGCGCTGCGTATGCCGGAACACCCGGACCCGCAGGTCGAGGAGCATCGTCTGGCTGAGCTTCGCGGTGGACGTCACGTAGCCGGCTGTCAGGAGCGCCGTCGTGAGGGCGGCCGCAAGATACGTCGCGCCGGCGAGCCACACCAGCAGCGAGCGCCCCTGGATGAGCGCGGGCAGGGCGTTGTCGATGCCGAATGCGATGATCGCTGGCCCTGCAGCCTTGGTCGCCTGCGAGACGACGACCATAGCCAGCGTCGCCCAGAAACGCACCCGAACCGGGTGGATGAGATCCCGCAGGAGCCGGAGCGAGCGGCGTCGGACGGCGCGCGAATCCTCGCGGGTCAGATCAACCTCGTCCTCCGCATGGTCCTTCGGGGCTACGGCGCGGGGCGTCACGACGGCGCGGGACGCGGGGCTCATCGGGCCTCCTCGAGGTCGTCGAGACTGTCGTCGGAGTCCAGTTCGCTGTCGAGGTCCCGCGGCTCGGTGTCGAGGCTCGCGATCACATAGCGATAGTGGGGGTTCCGCGCCAGCAGCTCGGAGTGGGTTCCGACGTCGTCGATCACGCCGTCGCGGAGGAGGGCAACCCGGTCGGCGAGCGCAACCGTCGAGGGCCGGTGGGCGACGATGAGGGTCGTCGTCTCGGCGAGCACCTCGCGGAGGCGGGACTCGACGCGTTCCTCGGTCGCGACGTCGAGCGCAGAGAGCGGGTCGTCGAGGACCAGGACGGACGGCTTCGCCGCAATGGCCCGTGCCAGCGCGATGCGCTGCCGCTGGCCGCCGGAGAGGCTCAGCCCCTCCTCGCCGATCCGTGTGTCGACGCCCTCAGGGAGTGCGTACGCGAACTGTGCCTGCGCGACGTCGAGCGCCTCCTCGAGGGTCGCCTCGGCCTCTGGTCCCTCCCGCACCGGGGCGCCGAGCAGCACGTTGTCCCGCACCGAGCTCGAGAAGAGCGTCGTATCCTCGAACGCGACCGAGACGACACGCCGCAGCTCGGCGAGCGGAAGGCTCCGCACGTCGACCCCGTCGATCTCGACGGCGCCGCCGCTCACTTCGTAGAGGCGGGGAACGAGCTGGAGGAGCGTGCTCTTGCCCGACCCGGTGACGCCGACGAGGGCCATCGTCTCGCCGGGGACCAGCTCAAGGTTGATCCCACGGAGCACCGGGCGAGCGCCGTCGTCGGGCATTCCCGCGCGGTTCGGCGCTTGATTGGCCCGATCTCGTGTGCGGGGCGTCGCGCGGCCCGAGCGCGGGGGCTCGTAGGCGAAGCGCACGTCGCGGAAGGCGAGCGTCCCGAGCGGGGCGGCCGACGGCGATAGCGAGCCGGCGTGGGCCGGCTCGGTCGGGTCGGTGATGGCCACGGGTTCGTCCATCACTTCGTAGTGGCGGTCGATCGCAGTCTTCGCGGTGAGCGCCATGCCCACGAGCGCCCCGGACATCTCGACGGGGTTGGCAACGGCCGCCGCGGTGGCGAAGAACGCCGCAAGGGCCCCGACGGTGATCTGCCCGGTCGCGGCGAGCCAGAGGCCGACCATGAGCCCCGTGCCGAGCGCGAGCTCCGGGAGCAGCGTCACGACCATGCTGAACACCGCGAGATGACGTGCCTTCGTGACCTCCGTCTCCCGCAGCCCCTCCGCCTGGAGCGCGAAGTTCTCGAGCGCTTCCCTGCTGCGCCCGAAGGCCTTGAGCACGCGGATGCCGTGCACCGACTCCTCGACAGCCGTCGCGAGGTCGCCGGCCTGGTCCTGGCTGCGCCGAGACGCGGCGACGTACTGGCGACGGAACCGAAAGCTGTAGATGCTGATCGGGACCGCGGCCGCGAGGAAGATGAGCGCGAGCTGCCACGAGATGGTGAACAGCATCGAGATGCCGACGATCACGGTTGCGAACGAGATCACGAGATAGATGGCGCCGAACGCGAGCCAACGGCGGAGCATGTTGAGATCGGTCATCGCGCGCGAGAGCAGCTGACCCGATCCCCACCCGTCGTGGAACGAGACCGGGAGCACCTGCAGGTGGCGGTACAGCTTGACTCGCAGCGCGGCCTCGACGTTCGTCGCCGGGTCGAGCACGAAGATCCTGCGCAGGAACGTCAGCACCGCTTCGAGGACGCCCATGAGGAGCACGACGGCGGACGCCCACACGACCGCCGAAGGACCGGCCCCAGGACGGAGCAGTGCGTCGATGACCGCGCGGAACACCTGTGGGACGAGCACGGCAAGGACAGACGCCGAGAGCCCGACGCCGAGGCCAGCGAGAAGTCTCGGAATGATCGGGCGCGCTTCCGGGGCGAGCCGCGCAAGGCTGCTGCGGAAGGAAATCTGATGATTGGCGGGGGCCTGTGCGGGCATGCCGTCGCTCACACCTTCGGCTAGAAGTAGTTAGCTGTGGCAACTACCCTACGCCAATGTCTCCAGAGTGGGGGAGCTGGGCCTACGGGCGGCCGGTCAGCGTGAGCAGGACGGCTTCCGGACGGCACGCGATGCGGATGGGTGCAAAGCGCGACGTGCCGATCCCGCCCGAAACGTTGAGCTGGGCCCAGTTGCCTGCGTGCTCCCACTTCGTGAGGCCCTTCGCGCGCCATGTTGGCAGGTCGCAGTTCGAGACGAGCGCCCCGTACCCCGGGAGGCAGATCTGGCCACCGTGGGTGTGCCCGGCCAGGATCAAGTCGGCGCCAGTGTCGGTGAAGTGGTCGAGCACCCTCTGGTAGGGAGCATGGATCACGGCGACCTTCACGTGCGGTTCTCTGTCGTGGCCGGACGAGCCGCGGGGCCAGTCGGCATACTGCTCGCGCTTGAGGTGGGGATCGTCGACGCCGGAGAAGTCGAAGCGCAGCCTGTCGAAAATCACCGACTGCGAGCGATTTGTGAGGTTGATCCAGCCGGCGGCGCCGAAGCCGCCGAAGAGCTCCTGCCAGTCGAGCTCGATGCGGTCCGGAAGCGGGCGTCGATTGGAGGGCCCGAGCAAGTATGAGGCAGGGTTCCTCGCGACAGGCGCGTAGTAGTCGTTCGAGCCGGGGACAAAGACCCCGGGGAAGCGCAGGAGCGGCCCGAGGGCTTCGAGGAGCGGGGCGACGCCGTCCACGTGGCTCAGGTTGTCGCCGGTGTTGACCACGAGATCGGGGTAGAGCTCGGCGAGGCTCGCGAGCCAAGCCGCCTTCCTGGACTGCCCCGGGACGAAATGGATGTCGCTCAGATGGAGGACACGGATCGGTGACGAACCTTTCGGGAGGATCTGCACCGTCTCCTCTCGGAGGCGGAACTGGTCCTTCTCCCACCAGCCGTACGCCGCTGCGGCGACTCCCGCAGTGGCACCCATGCTGGCCAGGATCCCCGCGCGCTTCGCCCCCCTGACGAGGGCCGCCGTCGTCCTCTGTGCTGCAGGGGCGACGGTCCGTCCCGAACCGGCGGCGGCGCCGCTGAGTGTGACCATCAGCCCTTCTTCTTGGTCGGCGCCACGGTCGGCTGCGGGAAGCTGGTAGGCACGGGGAAGGTCGTCGGCAACGGCACCGTCTGGTTCTGGCTCGTCGTCCCGCCGCCCTGCGTGGTGTCCTGCCCGGTCGTGTTGCTCGGGGTCTGGACCTGCGGCTGCGAGGAGGTGCCCGTGATCAGGCTCTGGGGCGGGGCGTCGAAGTCGCCGTGGTCGTACAGCGGGGCGGCCTGCTGCATGTAGAACGCCCACTGTGGCCCGGCAATGTAGGCACCGTCGACGCTCGGGTAGAAGCGTCCGTTGATCGTGACATTCTGCCCGATGTGGCCCGCCGGTTTGAAGGCGTCGCCGAAGAACGACGCCGTCGAGAGGCCCTTCGTGTAGCCGACCACCCAGGTCTGGCCGTTGAACTGGTTGGTACCGGTCTTCGCGGCGTCAGGGACGCCGAGCTTGATGGTCTGCCCGTTCGCGTCCTTGATGTTGTAGCCCGAACCCTTGGTCAGCACGTCTTGGAGGACGTTCGTCACTGCCTTGGCGACGTCGGGCTTCAGCGAATTCGCCTGACAGCTCGGGCTTTGGCCGCCGATCTTCTTCTCCTGGGCGTCGTCCACCTCGGTGATGGACATGGGCTGGCAGAGAGTGCCGTTGCTCGCGAACGTCGCGAAGGCGTTCGCCATGGTCATCGGCGAGACGTTCGAACCACCGAGCAGGTTGCCGAGCGTCGACATGTCGAGCTTCTCGTTCTTCCCCGAGCCGAGGTGCATGCCGATCGCGTCGGAAGCGCGCTGGATGTCGCAGAAGTCATTGAGCGCCGCGGCCGAGGCGAAGGTCGCGGTGTTGATCGATTGGTAGATGCCCTCGCGAACGGTCATCGGGCGGTACCAGTTGGGCTCGTCGTTCTGGAGGTCCACCGAGCCCGGCACCGTCGAATCGTAGATGCCCTGCACCTTCTGGCATGTCGTCTTCCACGGATAATTGGCGGGGTACCGGCGCTGGGACGCGTCCACGATCTGGTTCGTCGGCTTGCCCTCGTTCAGCCACGCCGCGAGCGTGATCGGCTTCATCGTCGAGCCGGGCTGCATGCCTCCGATCCCACCCAGCGGATTGCCGTTGGCGTCGGCGCTGTCGACGTTGAAGTTGTACGAGGTGAGGAAGTCCGTTCCCTGGCCGGCCACGATCCTCGTGTTCTGGGCCATCGCGAGGACCTTGCCGGTGCCGGGCTGCACCGTCACGAGGGAGGACGACCACTTGTCCGGGTTCGCTCCCGCGGTCGAATCGACCTGCTGCTGTGCGGGCCCCTGGAGGCGCGGGTCGAGCGTGGTCTTGATCGTCAGGCCGCCGCGGGTGAGCTTCTGGACTCGGTCGTCCGTCGTCGCGCCGTACGCGGGATCGTTCTGGATCTGGTTCACCACGTAGTCGCAGAAGTACTGCGCCTGCGACGCGTACGCGCACCCCTGCTTCGGGGGATTCAGCTTGAGCTGGATCGGGGTGTTGACGGCGTCGTCATGCTGCTTCTGATTGATGTATCCGTGTTGGAGCATCGCATCGAGCACGAGGTTGCGTCGCTGTTTGGAGGCCTCGGGGTGCTGGGTCGGGTCGTACCCCGAGGGGCTGTTGACGAGACCGGCGAGGAGTGCGCCCTGCGGCAGGGTCAGGTTCTTGGCGTCTTCCGAGAAGAAGTACTGGCTCGCGGCCTGGATGCCGTACGCATTGCTGTTGAAGAACACGATGTTCAGGTAGCCCTGAAGGATCTGGTCCTTCGAGTACTGCTTCTCGAGTGCAATCGCGAGCTTCATCTCGCGCAGCTTGTCGCCCACGCCCTTCTGGCCGTTGAGCACGACCTGCGCCTGCTTGCCCTGCGAGATGAGGTTCTCGTTGATGACATTCGTCACATACTGCTGGGTCAGCGTCGAGGCGCCCTGCTTGTCACCACGGACGTTCGAGACGAGCGCGCGGAGGATGCCTGTCATGTCGACGCCCCCGTGCTGATAGAAGCGGTAGTCCTCGATCGCGACGATCGCGTTCTTGATGTTGGGGGACATCTGGTCGAGCGGAACCTGCGTCCGGTTCTCGCTGAAAAGCGTGGCAATCTGCGAGCCGTCCGAGGCGAGGATCTTCGTGACCTGCCCGGGAGGGGTGACCGTGAGCTCACTCGGCAGGCTGTTGAAGAACTGGACCGAGCCGTTTGCAGCGCTCCCCGTGACCGCGGCCGCGGGCACCATGAGACCTGCCACGAGCACTCCGCAGATCGCGCTGATTCCGAGGAAGGCGAGGATCTTGCCGAGCGTTGTGGCAGTGTCGAAGAGCGGGTTCTTGCCAGAGGCCATGTAGGGCAGTCTACCGGGACCGATTACTCTGGATTTTATGACCACGTGGGAGTACGCGACCGTACCGCTCATCGTCCACGCTACCAAGCAGATCCTCGACCAGTGGGGCGAGGACGGCTGGGAGCTCGTTCAGGTTGTTCCTGGCCCCGGCGGAAACGGACTGGTGGCGTACATGAAGAGGGAGAAGCAGGCATGAGCGAAGCACAGGCCGGCACCGCCGAGAGCGCGTCGCTCGGAGCGGCAAGCGCCGTCGAACGTCGTCTCGCCGATCTGGGCCTGAACCTCCCCGAGGTGGCCGCGCCGGTCGCCGCGTACGTTCCCGCCGCCGTGGCCGGCGGTTTCGTCTACACGTCGGGGCAGCTTCCGTTCGTCAAGGGCGAGCTGCCCGCGACGGGCAAGGTCGGCGCCGAGGTCAGCTCCGAGGACGCAAAGCGGTACGCGGAGCTGTGCATCATCAACGCGCTCGCGGCGGTCAAGGCGCAGATCGGCGACCTCGACCGCGTGACGCGCATCGTCAAGGTCGTGGGCTTCGTTGCCTCCGATCCGTCGTTCACGGGGCAGCCCGGCGTCGTCAACGGCGCCTCGGAACTGCTCGGCAAGGTGTTTGGCGACGCGGGCGCGCATGCCCGGTCCGCCGTCGGCGTCGCGGTCCTGCCGCTTGACGCACCGGTCGAGGTGGAGTTGATTGCTGAGTTCGCATAGCCGCCGCTTCATCGTCCCCAAGCGGCTTCAGGGGGCGGCGCGCAGCTGGCTCGAGGAGGCGGATCGCCCGCCGCGGACCGCGCGGCAGGCCTCCTCTGTTGTTCTCGTTCGAGACTCGGCTGAGGGCACGGAGACGTGGCTCGCCTATCGTCCGGGCGATTCGCCGCTCGGAGTTGTCGCTTTCCCCGGCGGTTCGGTTCAGAACGCCGACAACGACACGTTCGACTGGTTCGGCCCCTCCGTCGGCCAATGGGCCGAGGCGCTGGGTGTCGAGGAGTTCTCCACCGCCCGGGCCCACGTCGTGGGGGCCATTCGGGAGCTCTTCGAGGAGACGGGAGTGCTTTTGGCGGGTTCGGACGCCACGACCGTGGTCGAGGGCACCGGGACCCCCGAATGGACGCGGGCGCGCGAGGCTGTGGCCAACGAGGAAATCAGCTTTGCCGACCTCATGGCCAAGCGCGGCCTCGGCCTGCGGACTGATCTCCTTCGGCCGCTCGTTCACTGGGTTTCACCTGACTTCGCCCACCGCCGCTTCGACACGCGCTACTTCGCCGCGACGCTTCCCGTCGGCCAGACGCCGATGCTGCTTCCGAGCCGAGGAGTCTGGGGCGAATGGGTGCTGCCTGCTCGGCTGCTGAAGGACCGGGAGACGTCCGTCTTCGGAGACTACATCGGCCAAGAGAACACGAAGGGTCTCGCCCTGGCCGAACTCTTGGTGCCGGCGAGCGAGATCATCCTGGAGAAGATCGCGAAGGCAAAGGGGTGCATCGCGTACCTCAACCTCAAGCGCTCGACCCATACCTATCAGGCTCAGCTCGAGCAGGAGGATGGGAAGCTGTGGCTCCGCGTCGAGGCACCGAGCACAGCCCCCGCGACCGCTGCTCTCTCCGCTGTAGCCGCCCCCCACCCTCCCCACCCCTCCGTTTCGGGTACAGATACTCTCCCCTGAGCCCATTTCGGGTGCAGCTATCAGCGTCTCTGGGCGTTTCGGGTACACAACACCGACGACGACGGCCGGTGCCTTCCGCGTGGAAGGCGCCGGCCGTTGAGTTGGTGTACCCGAGATGGGGTGGGGGGTGAGTTGGCGTACCCGAGACGGTGAAGCTGGGA
>NZ_DAIUJO010000061.1:9751-22170 GCF_036848755.1 Sinomonas sp.
GTACCCGAGATGGGGTGGGGGGTGAGTTGGCGTACCCGAGACGGTGAAGCTGGGAGCGCTGCGGTCGGCTGCGGGGGCCGGCGGGTAAGCGGGGGCCGGCGGGTCAGCGGGAGCGCTGGCGCAGGCGCGGCATGTCGAGGATCACGACGGCGCGCGCCTCGAGGCGGATCCAGCCGCGCTGCACGAACTCGGCGAGGGCCTTGTTCACCGTCTCGCGCGACGCGCCGACGAGCTGCGCGAGCTCCTCCTGCGTGAGCTCGTGGGCGACCAGGACGCCGTCGGTCGCGGGGCGGCCGAAGCGGTCGGCTAGGTCGAGCAGGGCCTTCGCGACGCGCCCCGGCACATCGCTGAACACGAGGTCGGAGAGCGAGTCGTTCGTACGGCGCAGACGGCGGGCCAGAGCCTGGAGGAGCTGGGCCGAGACCTCGGGGCGGGCACGGAGCAGGGCCACGAGCGCGTCGTTCTTGAGGCCGGCGAGGCGCGTCTCGGAGACGGCGGTCGCGGTCGCGGTGCGCGGCGCGGGGTCGAAGAGGGCCATCTCGCCGAACAGCTCACCGGGGCCCAGGATCGCGAGGAGCGACTCGCGCCCGTCGGGGGAGGTGCGGCCGAGCTTGATCTTGCCGGAGACGATGAAGTACATCTGATCGCCCTGATCGCCCTCGCGGAACACCGAGGCACCGCGGGAGAGGTCGACCTCCGTGAGCTCATCGGTGAGAAGGCGGAAAGCCTCGTCGTCGAGAGTGGCGAAGAGCGGCGCGCGGCGAAGTACCTCGATGTCCAATTCAGTCTCCTAGTCAATAGCCAGTGCTAGCGCTGGGCCTCATTCTTCCAGACTTTGCAAGGCTTTGTGACGAACGCACCACCGCTGGCGCCGCACAGCTTGAGCCCAGAAGCCGCCGATAGACTGAGCATAATGTTCGACACGGCCTTCCTAGACCTCGTACTCGTGGTTGTCCTGATCGGCTACCTCGTGTACGGGGTGCGGGCGGGATTCCTCGTAAGCCTCGGCGGCATCATCGGCTTCCTCATGGGCGGTGCTGCGGCGTTCTTCGCCGTGCCCCTCGTGAGCCAATGGCTCTCCGACAGCTCGTGGCGCGCCGCCGCGGTCGTCGTCACCGCGATCCTCCTCATGGTTGCAGGCAACGCCGTCGGCACCACGCTGGGCCGTAAGGCCCGGCGGCATATCCGGTGGAAGTCCTTCGGCGTGGTGGACCGCGTGCTCGGCGGCCTGGCGAACGTCGCGGTGGCGGCGCTTGTCATGTCGATGCTCGCCTTCACGGTTTCGAGCGTCGGCGTTCCGGTGCTTTCGCAGCAGCTTGCCTCCTCGCGCGTCATCACGACCATCGACGGGTTGACCCCGGACCCCGTCAAGGCCGAGGCAGCGCAGCTGCGCGCCTTCGTGCTCGGCGACACGCTCCCACGGATCATCGAGGGGATTGGGCCGCTCCAACCGGTGCCGATCCCGCAGGAGAACACGGATTCGACCGCGCTGCGGACGGCGTCGACGTCGATCGTGCGGATCACCGGCACGGCCTACCAGTGCGGTCAGAACCAGACGGGGAGCGGTTTCGTGGTGGCCCCGAACCGGGTCATCACGAACGCGCACGTCGTCGCCGGGGTGCCGGAGCCCGTCGTCGAGCTGCAGAGCGGCGGCGCTCGCACCGCGCGCGTCGTCTACTTCGACAGCGTCCACGATCTGGCGGTGCTCGCTGTGGACAACCTCTCGCTCCCGGCCCTCCACCTCATCGGCAACAGCCAGGCGGGCACGTCCGCGGCGTTCGGCGGCTACCCACTGGGCGGCCCCTTCCAGATGCGGCCCGCAGCGATCCAAGGCACGACGACGGTGCTCGCCCCCGACATCTACGGCGCCAACGCTGTTCCGAAGCTCGTCTACCAGATCGCCGGCGACGTGCAGCAGGGCAACTCCGGCGGCCCTCTTCTGACGCTCGACGGCTCGGTCACCGGCATCGTCTTCGCGAAGTCGGACAACACCTCGAACGTGGGCTACGCGATCACCATGAACGAAGTGAAGCCAGTGGCCGACCAAGCGCCGTCGCTCTCCCAGCCCGTCCAGCCCGGACAGTGCACGCGCAAGTGACCACACTGCACGCGCGGCGTGTGCCTTAGACGTTGCGGTCGCGCGTGAGCTCCGCGAGGTAGTCGATCGCGAAGCGGTAGCCCAAGGGCCCCGCCCCCGCGATCACTGCGCGGCAGACGTCGCTCAGATAGGAGTGGTGCCGGAACGGCTCACGAGCGTGGACGTTCGTGATGTGCACCTCGACTGCGGGGAGCTCCACCGCCGAGATCGCGTCCCGGATTGCGACGGAGGTGTGCGTGTAAGCCCCGGCGTTGATCACGATTCCGAGAGACTTCTGCCGTGCCTCGTGGATCGCGTCGACGAGCGCGCCCTCGTGGTTTGACTGCACGAAGTCGCACTCGAGCTCGTGGGCGTCCGCCGCGCCGGCACACAGCCGCTCGATGTCCCCGAGCGTCGCGGTTCCGTATTTCTCGGGTTCACGGGTACCGAGCAGATTCAGGTTCGGTCCGTTGACCACGAGGATGCTCGAGCGGGCAGGGGCGGGGGAAACCGTGGGCTGGGTCATGGTTTCGATCTTAAGCCGGGCCGCGACGTTGCCGAGTACCGGGGCGCGGCCTACCCTTGGACGCAGACCCCTGGGGAAGAGGGGCATTCGCACCTTCACTCGGCGAGGTCTCGGCGCCGAAACGGCGCGCACTCGGTGCGGCGGGGCACCGCGCGTCGTCGCCTCGGCGCGCCTCTGAGTGCGCGCCAGCCATCCGCCGTCGTCCGGGCTGGCCGGTCACGGCACGCACCTCCTGCGAGGAGCACCCCCATGTCATTCCATCCCGAGAGGCGTCGGCTTGCCGTCGTCGCAGCCTTGGCCGCCCTGCTGGTCGGCCTCTTCGGAACGGCGCCCGCACAGGCGTCCGACACCGACCACCATTCGTCCGCGGTCACCTGGAAGGTTCTCGTGGGCGAACAGACCCCCGACATGGCCATCCAGGGCATGAGCTTCCTTCCCGGCGAGATCTGGATCGATCAGGGAGACTCGATCAACTTTGTCGCCAATAGCGCCGAGATCCACACGGTGAGCTTCGGAACGCCGCCCCTCCCGCCGACGACCATCAACAATCTCGAGGCCGATGCGGTTCCACGCGTCGGTGGTCCGGTCTTCGATCCGACGGCGCAGTGGACGAACTCCGGGGTCATCTCCACGATGCCGTCTCCGGACTTCCCGACGGTCACCTCGTACGTCCAGACGTTCAGCGTCCAGGGAAGCTTCACGTTCTTCTGCCTCGTCCACGGCAAGATGATGTCGCTGACGGTGCACGTGCAGAAGGCGCATAGCAAGTATCCGCACAGGCAGGCCTACTACGATCATCAGGCTGAGAAGCGGACCGCGCAGATCATTGCCGACGGCAAGGATCTGTGGGAGGACACCGCGGACAAGGCCACTCCGACCCACGTGTACATCGGCGCGAGCGACATGGTGGCCATGGTGATGCGCTTCATCTGGCCGAAGGATTCGGTGCGGCTCGGCACGACGGTGACGTTCGATACCTCGGCAAACCAAGTGGTCGTACCCCACACGGTGACGTTCACGTCGCTCCAGCAGAACGGGAAGCCCGTTGATTCGGGAACGCTCTTGCCGGCCTTCGCGGGAGGACCTGCGACGTTTGCCGTGAAGTTCGACCAGACCGGTACATGGAACTACATCTGCGAGTTCCACGACGGTATGGGGATGGTGGGGAGCGTGACGGTCCGCTGACCCTTTCCGTTGACTAGAAGGCTCCTGTGATTGTCACCTCCCGGGGTTGCGTCCCGCGGGAGGTGACAATCAGGCGCTCACGCCACGCGGACGGAGGGGATCCGCTCCCGGATGTACCCGAGAGCTGGTGCAGGGAGCCCGCGATCCGTGACGAGGCAGTCGACCTCGTCGAAGCCGCAGATGCTCCCGATCCCTTGGACGCCCCACTTGCTGTGGTCCGCGACGACGATCAGGCGGCGAGAGGACTCGGCGAATGCCTGGTTGGTCTCGGCCTCGAGCAGGTTGGGCGTCGTGAAGCCGGCGCGCTCGTCCATGCCGTGGACGCCGAGGAAGAGCACGTCGAGATGCAGGTGCCGGATGGACGACGTCGCGAGCGGGCCTACGAGGGCGTCCGACGGCGTGCGCTCGCCCCCGGTGAGCAGGACCGTCGATCCGGACGACGACGTGTCGAACGCCTCCATGACGCGCACCGAGTTCGTGAGCACGGTGATCCGCGGGCCTGCAGACAGCGCCTGGGCGAGCATCCACGTCGTCGAGCCGGCCGTGATCCCCACCGCCATGCCCTCGGTCACGAGGGTCACGGCCTCCCGGGCGATCGCCGCCTTCTCCTCGAGCCGCTGGGTCGACTTGAGCGCGAAGCCGGGCTCGTGGGTACCCACTTCGCCTTGGATCATGACGCCGCCATGGACCCGGGTGAGCAGCCCGGAATCACTCATGGCGTCGATGTCCCGTCGGACCGTGACGGCGGAGACACCGAGTCGATGGGCCAGATCGGCCACCTTGACGACGCCCTCTTTGTGGACGGCGTCGAGGATGGCGGACTGCCGTGCGGCGGCTAGCACGCCTACCCCTTGCTTGCGCCGAGCGTCAGGCCGGCGACGAACTGACGTTGGAGGACGAGGTAGATGACAAGGGTCGGGATGACCGTGATGGTGGCCCCGGCCGCGAGCAGGTTGTAGTTGCTGAGGAAGACCCCTTGCAGGTTGTTGATCGCGGTGGTGACCGGGAGTCGGTCGCCGCTCTGGATGAAGAGGAGGGGCCAGAAGAAGTCGTTGTAGATGAAGATGACCTCGAGGGTCCCGAGGGCGGCGAACGCCGGCCTGCACAACGGCATGATGATCGACCAATACTGCCGCCAGATCCCAGCACCGTCGACGAGAGCCGCTTCGGTGAGGTCCGCCGAGAGCGCCTTCATGTAGTTCGAGAGGACGAAGGTGCAGAACCCGATCTGGAAGGCCGTGTCCACCGCGATCACAGAGATGTACGTATTGAGCAGAGTGCCCGAATCGCTGAACCAGTAGGGAAGGTTGAGGTGCTTGAACATCTGGAACAGCGGTGCGGCGAGGACCTGCGGGGGGAGCAGGTTGCCTGCCGTGAACAGGATGAGCAGCGTGATGTTGAACTTCCAGTTCACGCGACTCACGGCGAACGCCATGAGCGAGGAGAAGAACAGCGTCAAAAGCACCGACGGGACGGTGATGAGGGCGGAGTTCACGAAGTATTTCGAGAAGCCGCCCTGGTTCCACGCCGTGACGAAATTGTCGAAGTTGTACGGGCCCCCGACGCTGAAGTATCCGTACTGGTTGGTCGAGGCTATGGGCCTCAGGGCAGTGTAGAGCGACCATGCGAGTGGGAGGAGCCACATCACCGCGAGGACGATGAGGACGAGATGCGTCGCATAGTGGCGCCGGGGTCGGGAACCGTCGCCACCTGTGGCACTGGGGGCTTCCTTGACCGGAGGTGCTGCGATGACGGTCATTGCTCTTTCGCTTCCTTCCCGAAGGTGCGGGTCAGATAGAAGATGATCGGCACAAGCGAGATGACGAGCAGAATGGTTGCGAGGGCGGAGCCGACACCGATCACCTGCCCCTCGCCGACGAGGTTCTGAATGACGAGCGCCGAGATGAGCTCAAGGCCGTTCGTGCCGCGGTTGATGACGTAGACGATGTCGAAGGCCCGGAGCGATTCGATGATCGTGATGACGACGATGACGATGTTGATGGGACGCATCGCCGGGAAGACGACCCGGAAGAAGGTCTGGTAGGCGTTGGCCCCGTCGATCGCGGCGGCCTCCTTGAGGGCCGGATCGACGCCCTTGAGGCCCGCGAGGTACAGGAGCATGACATAGCCGGCGTGGCGCCAGGTCGCGGCAATCAGCGCCGCCCAGATGTTGACGTTGCTGTCGCCGAACCAGTCGACGGCGGCTGGCGTGCCCGCGGTACCGAGGAGGAAGTTCAAGAGTCCGTGGTCGCGCTGGTAGAACAGCTGCCAGATGACGCCCACCAGGGCGAGCGAGAGCATGACCGGGGTGAAGAAGATGCTCTGGTAGATGCGACTTCCGCGGATCCGCTGGTCAAGCAGCACGGCAAGCAGAAGCCCGAGCGGGGTCGCAATGACCGCGAGGAAGACGAGCCACAGGATGTTGTGCTGCACCGCGGGCCAGAACGGCGGGTAATCCTGGGCGACGTACTGGTAGTTGGCGATGCCCGCGGGGTGGATGTCGGTGAGATCGAGGCCGTTCCAGCGGGTGAAGCTGAGGCCGATGGAGAAGAGGGTGGGAAGCCAGACGAAGACGAGTTCAATGAGCGTCGGGATGGCCACCATGGCGGTCAAGACGATCTTGTCGCGAGTCGATAGGCGGCGAACCTTGCGGATTCTAGGCATCGATGTTCCTGCACGTTGGGGCCGGCGCGGGCGGGAGTGGGCGTCCGCCCGCACCGGCAGTCGCTGGGCTTCGGGGCTACTGGGCCGCGTAGAGGGAGGCGGCCTGGGACTCCAGGTTCTTGATGTCCACGGTCCCGTCCTTGATGAAGGACTGGAGCGCCGGGATCATGACGTTGTTCGCCATGGCCGGCAGGGCGTCCCGGTCGAAGAACTGGCTGATGTGCTTCGCATTTGCGATCGCGTCGGCGCATTTCTTGTTCAGCGGCGTGAACTTCGAGGTGTCGGCACCCTTGGCCGTGGCAATGTTCGAGTTGTCGATCGAATAGTAGGTGTTCTGCGCCTCCGGGGTTCCCATGAACTGCAGGAAGTCCTTCGCGGTCTGGTTCTGGCCGCCCTTCTTTGACAGCAGGAGTCCGTCGATAGGCGCCTCGATCGCGTCCTGGCCCTCGACCGCGATCGCGGGGAACGGGAAGAAATCGATATCGTCGAGGACGGTCTTGTCGGTGAACTGCTGCGTGACGAAGGATCCGAGAAGGTACATCCCAGTCTTCTTCTGGCCGAGGAATTGGGCGGCATCCTGCCAGGTCTGGCCCAGTGCGCCTGGATCCTGATAGGGCAGGAGGGCCTTCCAGGTGTCGAAGACGGACTGTACCTTGGGCTGGTTCCAGGATTCCTTGTGGGCGCACAGGTCGACGTGGAACTGGTAGCCGTTGAGACGCATGTTGATGTAGTCGAACGTGCCCATCGCGGGCCAGCCGTCCTTGTCCGCGAAGCCGATGGGGATGATTCCATCGCCCTTCATCTTGGCGGCGAGGGTCTTGAGCTCGTCGAAGGTCGTGGGAACTGTGTAGCCCTTCTGGGCCCAGAAGCTCTTCCGATAGAAGAAGCCCCACGGGTAGTTGTAGTTCGGGACGAAGTACATCTTGCCGTCGGGGCCGGTGGATGCCTTCTTGAGCGCGTCGGAGAAGTTTCCCCCGATCTGCTGCCACACATCGTCGATCGGCGCGAGGAGGCCCTTTCCTGCGTAGTACTGCATGCGATAGCCGGCGAACCACGTGAACGCGTCGTCTGGGCTGCCCTCGAGGTACGAGTTGATCTTGTTCTGGAAGTCGTTGTGGGAAACGGTATTGACAGTGACCGTTGCCCCTTCCTTCTTCTGGAAGGCGTCCACGACGGCCTGGTAAGCGCGCTTCGGCACGTCGTCGGAGGCGGATGACCCGAAGGTCATCGATTTGCCGGACCCTCCCGATGGCCCTGACCCTCCGGTGCAGCCGGAGAGGAGCGGCACCCCGGCCAGACCGACTGCCCCGACGCCGAGGGTCTTCAGGAGGGTTCGCCGATCCATCGGCGGGAGCTTTCCAGAGGGAGAGAAGGAGGAGCGGCTGCTACGAGTGTCCATGATGTCTCCTGGGATAGTGCGCGATCCCCTGTGATCTGCGTCACATCTCGATGATAGACGTTCAGAAACGATCGGAAAAGATCAGGAACGAAAGTTTTTCGATTCGTGATCCTCCGCGGCCGCTCCTCCTCCTTCGCCTCCCCGCTCGCTCGGCGTCCTGCGGTCAGCGAGCCAGACGGACGACGGCGACCCGGCCCCCGGGCACGGTCAGCTCGCCTTCCGTCGGACTTCCCGAGAGCAGCTCGGTCCCCTCGACGGCCAGGCGCGCGTCCTCGTCGCTGTGGTTGATCGCGAACACCCACTCCCCTTCGCTTGACGCTCGCGTGATGACCTCGAGGTCGGGATGCGCCGCGACGTGCTGCGGGCTCTGGATCTGGGCGTCGGCAAGGATGCGGGGAATGAGCCGGGCGAGCGCCTCGCTGTCTGGGCTGGTGCCCACGTAGTAGGCGTGGCCCTGCCCAGCGGCGTTCCTGGCAACGGCCGGAGACCCCGCAGTCGGGCCCGCTTCGTAGCGGGAGATGACCTCCGCCGTCGTCGGACGCCCCAGCTCGCTCCAGCGTTTGCCGGACCCCTCCGTGAGCGGGACGGACTCGCCCTTGTGGAGTGGGAAGAACTCCTCGATCTCGACACCGAGGAGCTCCCGGAAGGCGCCCGGGTAGCCTCCGCCGTCGAGGGGGTCCATGATGATGCGGTCGTGCTCGTCCACGAGCCCGGAGAAATAGGTCAGGACGAGCGTGCCCCCGCCCTCGACGTAGCGCCGAAGGTTCGCCGCGCCGTCGTCCGTGACGAGGTAGAGCATCGGTGCGACGACGAGCCGGTAGGCGGAAAGATCGTCAGTGCTCTGGCGCACGTCGGCAGTGATTCCGGCGCGGAAGAGGGCGTCGTGCCAGTCACGGAGTTCGCGCACGGGCTGCGCCTCAACGCTCGGATGGGAGTCCAGCTCGGCCGCCCATCTCGCGTCCGTGTCGAACACGAGTGCCGCGTCGGCCACGACCCGGGAGCCGGCTACCTCCGAGACCTTCTCGAGGGCTGTGCCGAGTTCGACGACCTCGCGCCAGACCTTCGTCTCGCGCCCCGCGTGCGGGACCATGCCCGAATGGTATTTCTCGGCCCCAGCCCGGGAGGCGCGCCACTGGAAGAAGAGAATCCCATCCGCGCCTCGGGCGAGGTGCTGGAACGAGTTCCTCAGCATCTGACCGGGGCTCTTGGCGATATTGCGCGGCTGCCAGTTCACCGCCGAGGTTGAGTGCTCCATGAGCAGCCACGGCTCGCTCTGGGCCCAGCCACGCGTGAGGTCGGCTACCAGTGCGAGGTCTTGGTGGTTCCGGGGATCTTCCGCGATGAGGTAGTGGTCGTTGGAGACGATGTCCATCCGCGGAGCCCACCGCCAGTAGTCGATCGGCCGGGAGAGGCCCATGTTCGTGCCCATGAAATTGGTCGTGACCGGCTTGTCCGAGTGTGCTCGGATGATCGCGGCCTCGGCCTCGAAGCATTCGAGGAGCGAATCCGAGGAGAATCGTGCGAAGTCGAGCTGCTGGCTCGGGTTGACCCACGTTCCGGAGCGGCGCGGGGGCATGATCTCGGCCCAGTTGTAGTAGTGCTGCGACCAGAAGGCCGTTCCCCAGGCGTCGTTGAGGGCGTCGATGGTTCCGTAGCGGCTCTGGAGCCATTCCCGGAAGCCGCGCTCGGCGTGGGGGCCGAAGTCGGGTTGGTTGTGGCAGCCGTATTCGTTGTGGATGTGCCACATCGCCAGTGCTGGGTGGGATGAATAGCGTTCGGCGATGGCGGTCGTGAGCGCGGCGGCCGCGCGCCGGTAGTCCGGGGAGCAGGCCGCGAAGGCTTGGCGCGATCCGTGGGTCTGGCGGACCCCGTTCTCGTCGACGGGCGCCGAATCGGGGTACTTGACGGTGAACCACGGCGGCGGAGAGGCGCTCGCGTTGGCGAGGTCGACGGCGATGCCGCTGGCGTGCAGGAGGTCCATGACCTCGTCGAGCCAGCCGAATTCGTAGCGGCCCTCCTCGGGCTCGAGGAGGGCCCAGCTGAAGATGCCGACGCTCACGAGGTTCACCCCAGCCTCGCGCATGAGCTCGACGTCGTGCTTCCACACCTCCTTGGGCCACTGCTCCGGGTTGTAGTCCGCGCCGAACGCGATGCGGGGTGCGCCGCCGCCGAGGCGACGGGTGAGGTCCTTCATGTCCATAGGGCGGCCTGCCTCTGCCTTGAGGTTGGTTGGGGAGGCGGTCATTGCCGTGACCGCGGTCACAAGCCTAGGCCAGACGAACACAAACGTACAGAAGGAATCAGAAACGAAAGCGAATCAACCGCCCCACAGGCGGGGCTGCTCCGCGCCGTCCGTTTGCGACCTTCTTTCCTGCGTGGGAGCGAGGGCGCAACGGGGGTTAGCTGATCGCCTCCGCGTGCAGCAGGATGGCGTGCTCGGGGCGCAGGATCGGGAGCGGGAGTCCGACTTCGGCCAGGAAGCGGCCGCTGGCCGTCGCCCCGTCGGCGAGCCAGGCGGGAGGGGCGGTCTGGGTGAAGGTGCCGCTCCAGTCGCCGTCGTCCGGGGTGGGGAGGGTGACCTCGACGCGATAGGTGCGCTCGGGGTCGAGGCCGGGGATGCCGACTCGGCCGGGCATCTCGGCCGCGATCGTGGCCAGGGCGACGGCCGCGAAGACGCCCTCGCCGCCGTCGTCCGCTACGACCCCGTGGAGCGCAAGGTTGGGCTCGGAGAGGTCCGCGTTGACGCGGACACCCGAGTGCAGGAGGTCCCGGTGCCGCTTGTACAGGGCGATGGCCCGTTTGAGGGTCTCGCGCTCGGCAGGTGCCGCCTGGCGGATGTCCCATTCCATGCCGAAGTGCCCGAAGAGTGCGGTGATGGCGCGGAAGGAGATGTCGTGGACGCGGCCGGTCGTGTGCGAGTGGGTGGGGCCGATGTGGGCGCCGACGAGCTCGGGCGGGAGGACGGCCTGGGTCCAGCGTTGGATGGTCTGGCGTTCGAGGGCGTCGTTGCAGTCCGAGGCCCAGACCCGGTCGGTGCGATGGAGGATGCCGAGGTCGACGCGCGCACCCCCGGAGGAGCACGACTCGATCTCGACGCCGGGGTGGGCTGCCTTGAGGGCGTCGAACAGGCGGTAGACCGCCAGGGTCTGCTCGTGGACCGAGGGCCGGCCGGCATGGCCGTGCTCGGCGAGATCGCGGTTCTGGTCCCACTTGAGGTAGGAGATCCGGTTCTCGGTCAGGAGCGCGTCGAGGCGGCCGAAGATGTACTGCCAGGCTTCGGGATTGGCCAGGTCCAGGACGTGCTGGTGGCGCCACTCCAGCGGGAGGCGTCCGCCTTCCTTGTGCGAGGCCGCCGACGGCCCGACGATCCAGTCGGGGTGCTCGCGGGCGACGTCGGAGTCGAGGTTCACCATCTCGGGCTCGACCCACAGTCCGAACTCCATCCCGAGGCCGTTGACCTTCTCGATGAGCGGGCTCAGACCCTGGGGCCAGAGCGTCTCGTCGACATACCAGTCGCCGAGCCCGGCCCGGTCGTCGCGGCGGCCGCGGAACCAGCCGTCGTCGAGCACGAAGCGTTCGACGCCGAGCTCGGCTGCGGACTCGGCGAGCTCGATGAGCGGCTCGAGGCGGTGGTCGAAGTAGACGGCCTCCCACGTGTTGAGCACGACGGGGCGGGGACGGTAGCCCGTCCGGCCCTTGGCCGTGACGTGCTGCGGGCGCGCGCGGAACCAGCGGTAGAACCTCTCGGTCACGCCGTCGAGGCCGCGGTCCGAGTAGGCCGCGTAGAGGGTGGGCGTGCGGTACGTCTGGCCGGGCGCGAGGACGATCTCGCCCGAGCCGAGCAGCTCCGCGGCGCCGAGCGTGCGCCGCCCGTCCGGGAGCGAGTCCAGGTATTGCTCGTGGTTCCCGGACCACGCGAAGTGGATGGCCCACACGTGGCCTGATCGGTTCGAGAAGCCTGCAGTGCCGGCCGCGACGAGGAGGGAGGAGTCGTGGCCCGTGCGGCCGTGCCGCCCGGAGCGGACCCAGGTGCCCTGCCCGATCCGGTGGCGCTGGGGGTGGTTCTCGCGGCACCAGCGCCCCGTGAGGTCCAGCAGCTCCGCGGCTGCGGCGGGGACGGGCACGACGGCGGCGAGCTCGTCGAGCTGGTAGGCACCGCTTCCGGTGTTGGCCAGCTCGTGGGTGATCTCGAGGAGCCCGCCCTCGTGGAGCGCGAGCTCGGTCGTCACTTCCAGCCCGGCCTCGGCGTCGGCCTGGACGATCCGGGCGCCGCTCCCGTCGAGGCTCGCCTCCGCCGCCGTGACGCGCAGGGCGGGGGAGAACGAGAAGCCGCGGGCGCCGTCGTCGGTCCTGTGCCCCCGCAGTCCTGGGCGGCCCAGCCAGCCAGAGGAGGCCTGGGGGAGGATGCCGGCGACGACGGGCACATCGAGCGCAGAGTGCGGGACCGGGCTGCGCAGGAGGCCGAGCTCGGGGATCTGCCCGCCGAGGTCGGCGCCCCAGTGCACGATCTCGGCCTCGCCGGAGTCGAAGGCCAGCAGGACGCTGGTGCCGGCGGAACGGAGGTGCAG
>NZ_DAIUJO010000062.1:0-22051 GCF_036848755.1 Sinomonas sp.
TGTCCCCTCGCGTCGCCCGGCCTTGGTGAGTCGGCTACTATTCTCCCACGCGCCGTCGTCCGCTGGGCAAGGTCCAGCAACGCCTACGTCACAGCGCGACTCCTAGGACTTTCCTCCCAGGGGTCGAAGTCAGTTCCTCTCAGCTGAGCTGAGGGTTCCCTTGGTCTTTGCGAGCCTGCTCGGCTTGGCCAGGCGATGCTCCGCCTCGGCCGCCGCCTCCCGCGGCCGAAAAGGGGCGAGGCGCTGCCCTCCGTCGCTGCGCGGGCCGTCGCCGCGCGGGCTGTCACTGGACACGTCGTGCCCGTCGGCGCGGCGGTGCCCTTGAGGCGTCTGCTGCCCGTGAACCGGCTGCTGCCTCCGCCGGTGATGCTCGATGAGCAGGCTTGCCATCAGTCGGGCGCGTTCCGCAGCGCGGGTGTCACCCTCCGCATCCGCAACCATCGCTCCCTTGATGAGAATGTGGCACGACCATGCGAAGCCGTCGGGGTCGTCGAGGCCGGCGGCGAGGGCGATCTCCGCCAACTGGTCCCGCGTGCGCCTGAGATATTCGATGCTGGCCTGGCCGAGGGGGTGGTCCGGGCCCATCTCGATCATGACGTGGAGGAACGCGCTCGCCTCCGCCCTCCCGCGCTGGAACCAGTCGTCCAGCACCCCGAAGACGGCGAGCAGGGCCTCGTCGCGGCTCTCGATGTTCCGGGTGGCCGCTTCGAGAGCCTCACTCCTCGCGAGGAACCAGCGGTCCAGATAGGCAAGGACGAGCGCGTCCTTGGACGGAAAGTGCCGATAGAACGTCGCCTTGGCGACCCCTGAGCGGGTGATGATCTCGTCCACACCGACGTCGCGGATGCCACGGCGGGCGAAGAGCTCGTACGAAGTGTCCAGAATCCTTTCGCGCGCACCGGGCCTTCTGCCCGTGGCCGCGCGAGTCTCATCCCGAGCGTCCATGCAGGCCATCCTATCGCAAGACTGGACAGACAGGTCTGTCTCGATGTACAAATTCTTCACGAGACAGACCGTTCTGTCTCCGAAGGGCCGGCAGGGAGTCGGCCCTCGGCGGTGAGTAGGAGGACGCTGTGACTGTGCCGATGAGCCGACTGGCCCGTGGTCCGGCCGCTTCCCCAGCCGCCCCTCCGACAGCGGAGCTCGCTGGAGAGCACCGGGGAGGGCGCATGGGCGAGGCTGAAGAGCTGCGCGAGATAGCGCGGTTGGCGCTGGCGACGGCTATCCGCCGCTACGAAGAGGGCGCAGGCAACTCGCGGAAGGCCTGCGCATGATGCAAGACGTGGCACAAGACGTGCGGCCAGAACTGAGAGCCAAGGGCCCCAAGGGCGATATGAGACGCGCGCTTTCCGGCGACCGCAAGGTCATCGTCGACGGACCGAACGCGGAGCTGCACTGCTACTTGGTGGCAGCTGGAGTGCAGTCCGCGCGGGTCGTGTGGACAACGGCGTCCGGGCGGCGCCGGCAGCGCGTCGTCCAACTCGCCCAGGTTCGGCTTCCCGACCCGACGACGCCGTGGGAAGGAGTCGAGATCTCTCCCGATCGAATTCCCTTCGCATCCCCTGCCCGCCTCTGAGGCAATCTGAGGGACAAGCGCGAGCACCCAGCGAGGCCCGTGCCGGACTCCGAGGAGCGGAGCGGCCGTGGGGCTGGGCTCAGCCGGGGGGCTAGGCTCAAGCGTGAGGGTGGCACAGCCGTCGCTCGCTCGAGAGGGAGTTCCATGGCAGAGCTCGATCCCCGGCGCCTGTCCTTCAAGTACCGCCTCGTGCAGGATGGCCTCCTCGACGCCGAGGAGTCGCCGGAAGACTATCCGCAGGAGTGGCGCTTCTCCGTCTCGGCGACGGTATACCACCGGTTCGACGACGACGGGCGCGAACGGCGGGTCGGGCGCGGTCGCGTGTACGTCATTCCGGACGCCACGGACATCGACCTGTTCGAGGTGCTCGACGCGCACAGCCAGGAACTGGCGGATCTCGCGTCGATGCTCCTCACTGACCGCCCTGACCTCCTGGAGGCCCTCGCCGCGAGCACGCGGCGTGACCTCATGTACTTGGCGGACCTCGAGATCCGCCGCGAATTCCGGGGGCAGGGCCTCGGGCGACATGTCGTTCGCGGCGTGCTCGAGGCCGTGGGCCGTGGCGTCGGCCTCGTCGTCCTGCTCGCCGCGCCCCGCCCGAGCGACGAGATGGACGATACCGAGGTGCACGACGGCGGGTCCGGCCAACGTCGTGCAAACCGCTCCTTGGCGAGATACTGGCAGGCAGCAGGATTCGAGCGAGCGTCGGGCGACTTTTACGCGAGGCTCGTCTGAGGAAGCAGGCCGACATGGGCGACGTGGCAGAACCCGGCAGTCCTTCGCGGGCCGGGGGCTATCTCGACCGCCCGCACTCGAGTTCTCTGGCCGACGTCCTCAACGTCATCCTCGACAAGGGACTTGTCGTCGACGCCTACGTGCAGCTCTCGCTCCTCGGCGTCGACGTCCTCACCGTCGACGCGCGCTTCGTCGTGGCGAGCGTCGACACCTATCTCCGCTACGCCGAGGCGACGAGCAGGCTCAACCTCGCGGAGCAGACCGAAGGGATGGGGCTGCCAGAGTTGGGCGCGAAAGCCATCGACCGCACGGCCGAGACGATTGCGCACGACGTGGCCCAGAAGAAGACCGAGGACTTCGTCGAAAAGGTCAAAGACT
Organism: Sinomonas sp.; assembly: GCF_036848755.1. Classification (NCBI taxonomy): domain Bacteria; kingdom Bacillati; phylum Actinomycetota; class Actinomycetes; order Micrococcales; family Micrococcaceae; genus Sinomonas; species Sinomonas sp. The sequence continues at coordinate 2,690 of NZ_DAIUJO010000062.1, forward strand.
TCTTCACGCCGGACTAGCCGGAACGGCGCCGCGGCAGCATAGGATCGCCCCGTGGACACGACACCTCCGCAGCTGGACGCCGCAACGCTCGCCCAGCACATCGAGCGAACACCCGCGCTCATCGGCGTCGGGATCACAGCACCAGTGCTCGAACGGATCATCCGCCACCCAGAACCCGACCGCTTCGCCGTCCTCCTCGCGGACCCGGACGACGGCGCCCGGCACGTTGTCGAGGTCCAGCTCGGCGAGGCGGACGAGGATCAGGTGCTGCGCGCGCTCTCGCACTGGGCCGTCGAGCGCCAGCGGCTCCCCGACGTCGAACACCACGCGGCCATCGTCGCGGAGGCCATTCCACCGCACGTGGCGCGCGCCGTCGCCCTTGCCCGGCGCATCGCGCCCATCGAGGCACTCGAACTAGAGATCGAGCGCCTCGAAGGATCCCTCGCGGTGCATGCCGGCCCCGTCGAACCACCGGCAGGAGCCGACCCGGAGGCAGAGCTCGCGAGCGCCCTGCGCCTGCGCCGCTTCCTCGAATCGCTCGACCCCTCGGACCCGCTCGCAACCAGGCTCATGGGTCCCCGGCCGACCACGCTCGGACACCGCGAGGGCTGACCCCGGCCCGCTGGCCCACGGTCGCCCCCGGGCCATCTCCCGCGGCCAAACCCGCTTGGCGGCGCCCCCAGCGGGTAACCCACGGAGACGTCAGCCGAACTGCAAGGAGAGCATCATGATCGAGCGCGGCAGCAACAAGCACGGCCCGCAGCTGGACGACGAGATGAAGCACGAGGACCAGGGCACCCTTCGCAGCGGGCGCCCGGGCCACGTCGAGGACTTCCGCCAGACCGAGCCATTCCCCGACGACACCGACAGCCCGGAGACGCAGGCAGCGATGGGACATGGAGTCGGCGTTCCCGAGGTCGACGAAGGAGAGGACCAAGGCGCCGAGGTCGAATGATGTGACTGCCCCCCGGACATGGGTAAGGGGCGCACATGGAGGCCCTGCTAGCAGAGCACATCTACGAGGAGATTCTTGCCCGGCTGAGCGCCGCCCGACGCAGCGGGTCACTGCGCGAGTCGGTCGAGGCAGAAGTCTGGGAACCGGCCGCAGAGAGCCATCGGCCTTCCAGCCCCCGCGTGGGGGATCCGTGCGAGGGCTGCGGCCAGCCTTGGCCGTGTCCCGTCGTGCGGGACCTCCTGAAATCGGGCGTCGTCGCGCCCCTCCAGGAGATGGCTTCAGCCCTCCCGCCGCCGCTCAGGGCGGCCGCCGCTGGGCCGTCGGACCACCATGTGCCACGCCGCCCGTGGGGAGCCAGGCGGCGTCGACGGCAACCCCGCCGCTTCCCGCCGGCTTCCTAGCACAGGCATTTGAAAGCCTGCCCTCAGCGTGCGGACACGCTGGCCGAGGACAGTGGAGAGCACAACCACTGGACCTCTGGAGGCAGGAAATGATCATCTACCGGCCCATCGCCCCGCTCGCGGTCGACGACGGCGGGCTGAGGTCCGCGTTGAAGGCCATGGCCTGGACGGCGCTGCTTGGCGCACCGCCGGTCAAGGAGACGCGACCCGTCAGGGACGCCCCGGCGGTCACAGAGGAGCCGGAACCGCGGCTTTGCGTAGGGCGGCGAGCCGTTCGTCGGCGGTGAGGGCATCGGCGAACGGCGTCAGCCGCCTCAGTTGAGCGCCCGGCTCGCCGGGCGCAAGCATCGAATCGATGAGCGACTCCGTGTCGCCGTCGAGCAGCTGCTCCCACTCTGCGAGCCGAGCATCCGATCCTCCCTGATCGCCCCTGCGCAGCACCTCGAGGTGGTCGCGGGCCGCAGCCAGGACCGGCGCTGCGTCATCGCGCAGCCTGTCCACCACCGCCCGATGCAGCTCCCAGGACACGCGCTCCTCCTGGCTCGCCAGCGCAGGACGTCGGCCGCGCGCCTGCTCGATGTCGTCTTGGACCGTCAGAACGCTGCACCCGAGGATATGGGCAATGTCGCCCAGAGCCACTCCGGCGGCGAAGAGGCCGAAGATCGACTCGCAGCGGTCTCCCTCTGGGACCGATATGCCCTCCCCCGCGAGCAGGGGGTCCTCAGGCGAGGTGACGGCCTGCTCGAGCAACGAGGCGATGAAGGGGCGCAGCATGTGGATTCGGTACCCAGCTTCGCCGAAACCACGCTGAACACTTCGGCGCTTGGAACGGCGGCTCCGGCCAACGAGGACTGCCCCGCGACTGTCCCCTGAGAAGACAGGGGACAGTCGCGGGGCAGCCGGTGCAGGGGCGCGCCCGGGGGCGGCTTAGAACGCGCCGGTCCCGTTCGGGGTGCCGAGGCCAGTCGGACCGTCCCAGCCGGCTCGGGCCGTGCACCACTGGGTGGTCGCACAGGTGCCGTTGCTGCCGGAGGTGACATCGAAGAGCGACGCAGTGTGCGCGTACGGGATGCTGTTCGCGTAGATCCCGCTCGTCTTCGACCCGGTGTTGCCGGACAGGGCGTACACCGAGGCGATGATGGGCGAGGCCTCGCTCGTGCCGCCAAACTGGCCCCACGAGGACGCCGTGCTCGAGGTCGGGTAGAAGACCGCCAATCCGCCGTTGTTGGGGTCGGCGACCGCCGCGACGTCGTTCATCGCGCGCTTGGCGCACCCGGTTCCGACCGTCGCCGCTGCCGCGAGCGCGGTGTTGTACGACGAGCAGCCCGAGCCGGTGCCGCTCCAGACCGTCTCCGACCAACCGCGGGTCGTCGAGGACTTGACGAGGGACGTACCGCCGACGGCCGTCACGTAGCTCGATGCGGCGGGGTAGGCCGCGCCCTGGTAGCCGTTGTCCCCGGCGCTGGCAGTGACCGCGATGCCCGGGAAGCTGTAGTACTTCCCGTAGGTCGCGTCCGAGGCGTCCGAGCCACCGTAGCTGTTGGAAATGGCGACGACGCCCGGCTGCTTTGCAGCCGTCTGCTCAGCGGTGCCGAGGTCGGCGAACGAGGTGGAGGAGGCCTGGACGACGACGATCTTGCAGTCCGGACACGCCGCCGAAACGGCATCGACATCGAGGGCCTGTTCCTGCGCCCAGCCGAGATTGAAGCCCGGGAGGGTGGTGCCGCCCGACTCGTTGAGGACACGCAGGCAGCCCGTGCTCGTCGTACACGCGGGCAGGCCGAACTGCTTGCGGTAGTTCGCGAGGTCACTGGCGAGGTTCGGGTAGCCGTAGGCGTCGACGATCGCGACGGTGCGGCCCCCCGAGACAGTGCCCGTGAGCTTGTAGGCGTCCCGAAGCTGAGCCGGGGTGAGCGCGCTTGCCGGAGGCGCCGTCGTCGTCAGCGGCCGACCCTTCGTGTCGGTCACGACGCGGGCCGTGCACGCCGCCTGTCCGGCGGCGGGAAGCGAGCACACCTTGGCCGAGTGCTCGAGTGCCTGTGCTGATGGTGCCGCCATGGCGGCGCTGGTGCTGGCGAAGAGCCCGGCTGCGACAAGCAGCGCGAGGCCGACGGCGGAGAACAGCTTCCTGATGGGTAACGCCCCCTTCGGGTCGAGGATCTGGAAGCTCGCACTGCTGCAAACTTCCCCTCATCGACGCTAAGGGGAGGTCGTACGCCGTCCGCCGTAACTGGGCAGAAGCTGCGGAAAGACTTGCAAGGACTTCAGCACAGCCTCAGACCCGAGACGAATCGACGTGAATCAGGGCACGGAAAAGGAGGGATTCCCGGTCGGGGACCCCTCCTCGTCCTACCCCTCTCGTCAGAGAGGGCGGATGCTCTGCGCCTGCGGGCCCTTCTGGCCCTGGCCGACTTCGTACTCGACCTTCTGGCCCTCTTCGAGGTTCTTGAAGCCGCGGCCTTCGATCTGCGTGTAGTGGGCGAACAGATCCGCCGATCCGTCATCGGGGGCGATGAAGCCGTAGCCCTTCTCGCTGTTGAACCACTTGACGGTGCCTGTAGCCATGGTGCTGCCTTTCCCGGGCAGCGCCGTGGCCGCTCATGCGGCCGGATCCCACGCCGTCCTAGACGTAAGCCTAATGTGGGGGTGCGGCAGTGCCAAACGATCAACTCGCCCGCGTGGCGGGCAAGATGAACACATGGATGCTGTCGATGCTCTCAACGAGATCGCCTTCTGGCTCGAGCGGGAGCTCGCGCCGAGCTTCAAGGTCAAGGCGTTCCGCAATGCCGCTGCCGCAATTTCCGGTTTGGCGGACGACGACGTCGCCGCCCGCGCGCGCGACGGCCGCCTCCGGCGGATGAAAGGGATCGGGGACCGGACCTTCGAGGTGATCCGCCAGGCGACCGAGGGCAGGGTGCCCGACTACCTCGAGGGGCTGCGCGAGCGGGCCGCGCAGCCGCTGGAGTCGGAAGGCCGCGAACTGCACTCCCTCCTCAAGGGGGACCTGCACAGCCACAGCGACTGGTCGGACGGCGGCTCCCCCATCGAAACGATGGCCCAGGCCGCGCGCTTATTGGGGCGGAGCTATCTCGCGCTCACCGACCACTCGCCGAACCTCACGATCGCCAACGGGCTGAGCCCCGAGCGCCTCTCGCAGCAGCTCGAGCTCGTAGCCTCGTACAACGCCGGGGCAGCGGGTGACGGGTTCCGCCTTCTCGCCGGCATCGAGGTGGACATCCTCGAGAGCGGGAAGCTCGACCAGGAGCCCGAGATGCTGGACCGCCTCGACGTCGTCGTCGCGAGCGTGCACTCGAAGCTGCGGTCCGAGGCCGGGGTCATGACACGGCGCATGCTCGGGGGCATCGAAGATCCGCACACGGACGTGCTGGGACACTGCACGGGACGACTCGTCACGGGCTCGCGGGGCAGCCGCCCGGAGTCCGAATTCGACGCAGCCCGGGTCTTCGCCGCCTGTGCCGAGAACGGCGTCGCGGTGGAGATCAACTCGCGGCCCGAGCGCCAGGACCCGCCCGACGACCTCATCCAACGGGCCCTCGACGCTGGCTGTCTCTTCAGCATCGACAGCGACGCCCACGCCCCGGGCCAGCTCGACTTCCTCCAGTACGGAGCCGCACGAGCCGCCGCAAACGGGGTTCCTGCGGACCGGATCGTGACGACGTGGCCGTTGGAGCGACTGCTCGAGTGGACGGGGCGGCGGCGGTAGCGCCTTCCTGCTCTGCAGTAAATCCGCCTCCGGATTGTGATATTTCGGCGCCCCTAGGCGCGGCGGACCTGTTCCTATAATCCGTGCCATGGGCTTTGCCTCGAGCGCGGCCAGAGGGTTGGGGAAGCTGCTCGCGTTCCTCATCGTCAGCGCAGTCTGCGGCGTGCTCGCGGCGGGACTCATGGCTCCCGCAGCTGCCGTGACGTGGGCTGCAGCGAACGGATCGGTCCAATTCTTCGACAGCCTTCCGAGCCAGCTGACCGTGGCGCCACCGGACCAGGTGACGAAGATCCTCGCGGCGGACGGGTCCCAAATTGCGACCCTCTTTGACGAGAACAGGACCTCGGTACCGCTCGACCAGATGTCCCCCAATATCAGGAACGCGATCGTCGCCGTCGAAGACTACCGGTTCTACGAGCATGGCGGGATCGACACGACGGGCATCGTCCGCGCTCTCGTCGCCGACTTCCGGGGCGATCGCCAGGGCGCATCGACCCTGACCCAGCAATATGTCTCGAACGTGCTCAAGGAGGATGTGATCGCCCAAGGCGCGGGCTCCGACGTCGTCCTCAATGGCCAGAAGACCATCGGGGACAAGCTGCGGGAAATGAAGCTCGCGATTGCGCTCGAGCAGCGGTACACGAAGGACCAGATCCTCCAGGGCTATCTCAATATCGTGTTCTTCAATACCAACGCCTACGGCATCGAGGCTGCGAGCGAATACTTCTTCTCGGTCCATGCCAAGGACCTCACCCTTCCTCAGGCGGCGCTGCTTGCCGGCCTCGTGAACGGACCCTCGGTGTACGACCCCAGCGTCTACCCCGGCAATGCCGTCAGCCGGCGGAACCTCGTGCTCGATGCGATGCTCGAGCACGGCTACATCAACCAGAAGCAGCATGACGACGCGGTCAAGACACCGCTGCAGCTCAAGATCAATCCGCCCAAGCAGGGCTGCCCCTACGCGAGCCAGGCCCAGTACTTCTGCGACTACGTGCTGCACGAGGTCCTCAACGACCCCGCCTACGGTTCGACGGCTGCCGACCGCCTGCAGAAGGTCATGCGCTCGGGCCTCACCATTGCGACGACGTTGGATCCTCGCCTTCAGGGACCCGCCCAGGCGCAGGTCGACGCGACGGCGGGCGCGAACCCCGACAAGTGGGGCACGTCGCTCGTGACTGTCCAACCCGGGACCGGCAGGATCCTCGCGATGGCCCAGAACACCCGCATGCTGCCCGGGCAGGGCCTCAACTTTGTCACGAGCTACAACTTCAATGTGGACAAGGCCGACGCGCGGGGAAATGACCTCGGCGGCGCGGGGGGCATGCAGCCCGGCTCGGCGATGAAGCCCATAACGCTCACGGCGTGGCTGACCGAGGGCAAGACGACGAACACGATCGTCGACGCGTCACGGCGCGTCTACCCGCTGAACTATCCGTGGAGGGACACCTGCGGCAAGGTCATCGGGGCGTACGACGACGCCACCGTCGGGCTCGGCACGGCGCCCGACCTGCAGAACGACGAGCCGGGCTGGTACGAGCCGATGACCGTCCGCGAGGGCGTCTACCAGTCGATCAACACGGCCCTCTTCGCGACGGCCGCCGGCCTCAACGACTTCTGCGACATCCAACGCGCCGCCAACGCGCTCGGCATGGAGGACGGCGGCGGCAAGGGCGCGATGATCGACATGTCGACGCTCGGCGACCTGCTCGGAGGCATGAACGTCGCCCCTCTCACGATGGCCAACGCGTACGCGACCTTCGCCAGCAACGGAACGTACTGCGTGCCCATCTCCATCACGAGCGTGACCGATTCGCAGGGCAAGAAGATCGGCGGCCAGGCGCAGACGTGCCGGCCGAATTCGATCCGGCCCGACGTCGCGAAGGCCGTCACGAGTGTCCTCCAGGATGTCCTCACGAAGGGATCCGGCTACAACATCAAGGACAACGCCGGCCAGACCATCACCCTCGGGGTTCCGGACGCGGCGAAGACCGGGACCGACCAGTACAACAGCGAGACGTGGCTCGTCGGCTACACCCGGGGCCTCTCGACGGCCTCGTATTTCGGTGAGGCGCTCGGTAATCCCGCTGACCACCTGGGCCGCAACGTCGTCGTGAACGGCCGGTTCTGGCCGGTCATCGACGGCGCGTACATTGCCGGGCCGCAGTGGGCGTACTACATGCAGAAGGTCCTGGGCCTGTTCGACCACGGCCCCTTCGACCCCCCGCCGCCAAGCCTCATCGGTCCGCCGGTTCCGCCAGTTCCCCAGGGCGGCTGACGCGCTCAGTGGAACCTCAGGCCCTAACGATTTCGTGTCCGGAGGCCCACTCTCTGAAGTAACACCAGCGTGGGAAGGAAGACCATGAGCGTCGGGGGGCCGGAGAGCGCGCGGCGGCCGAACCCGTCGGACATGCGGGGGCGAGGGTCGAGATTGTCCAGCGCCGGGCGCTTGCTGTCACCGGATGCTGGGCGCCGCGGTGCTTGGAGCCTGCATCTGGTGGGGGTGGGCAGCCGTCGGGGTGCGTCCTGCCGCTGAGCGTCCGACGTCGCGTGAGCATCCGTGTGCGGAATTTCGAGACGGACCATCTCAAGGTGAACGACGCCGGCGGGAACCCCGTCGAGATCGCCGCGATCGTCGTCTGGCAGGTGGCCGACACGGCGAAATCGACGTACGCGGTCGACGACTATCAGAACTTCGTCTCGGTGCAGGCCGAGTCCGCGCTCCGGCACGTCGCCACGAGCCACCCCTATGACGACACGACGGGCACGGGAACGTCGCTCCGGGGCTCGACCGACATCGTCGCCGCTGCCCTGGCGCGCGAGGTCGCGGCCCGCGTTGCTGTCGCAGGAGTGGAGATCGTGGAAGTCCGGATCTCCCATCTGGCCTACGCTCCCGAGATCGCTCAGGCAATGCTGCGCCGACAGCAGGCCAATGCCGTCGTCGCCGCCCGGTCGCGGATCGTCTGAGCAACCTGATCGTCGTGCTCTGCGGCGACCAGCCGCCGTCGCCCATTGTCAACACAGGGATGCCGGCAGCGTAGGAAGCTGCCGGGCGGCGTTATGCTCTGCCTATTGGGGCGCGGGAGGTGCTCCGGTACGCCGACAAGGAGCATTTCCCATGAGCGAGCAACAGGGCCCCCGTCCGTGGCCGCCGCGGGCTGGGCTTGAGCCTTCCGATCACTGGGATCCGGCCGAGGCTCCGTTGCCCGCCGCCGACGGGCTCTCCGCCGAGGATGCGGAGACGTCTCGCCGCTGGCGTCTAGTTCTCGGTATCAGCTCGGTGGTCCTCGGGCTCGCCTCGGGCTTCTACGCTTTCACGAACATCGTTGCTGTCGTGGGCGCGACGAGGGCGATCGAGGCCAACGGGGGCTACGTTCCCCAGGGTGCGATGGCTATGGCCGTCGCGATTATCGCGATCTTCGGCGTGCTGGCGCTCGGCTACGCTGTGGTCGGAATCTGGAACATCGTCGTGCGCCAAGGGACGTCTGCCGCTCCCCTCGCTGCAGCGATCGTGATCGCTGGAATCGCCTCGATCCTCATCGTTCTCTACATGGTCAGCACGGCCTCGATCGGCCTCCAGGCCGTGGGGCTCGCCCTGAACGCGCTCATCATAGGCCGGGCAATCCGGCTCCTCCGGATGAAGAAGGCCGCTGCTTCCTGATCTCCGAGTCGAGACGAGCGGGTGAAGGGAAGGTCGTGAAAAAGGCGCCGCAGGGAGTTGCCTCCCTGCGGCGCCGACAGTCTCCCCGCTCCGGCGGAGCCGTCATCAGGTGACGACGATTTCCTCGCTGTCGAAGAGTCCGTCCTCCTCGTCCCAAGCCTTTTCCTCTGGTCCCTCATGGAAGTCCTGCGAAGGATCTTCCCTCTTCAGACGGTGGATCGTGTTCCGGCGGTCGTCGTTGACCATGGCCACTCCTTGCCTTGTGCAGGGTTGAGAAAACGGCCGCAGGCGCGGCCGTGCCTTTCAGGAGAACACGCGGCGCGGGGATGGTCAATGCCTGAGGAAGGCCTTTCGCAGGAGAACTCCCTTGCGTTAACGGTAAATGGAAATATACTTTTGAGGGACCCTGCCGATGCGTTTCCCCAAGGAGGAGCCGCGAGTGACCAGCCCCGAGAACGCGCCCGGAAGCCCTCCGCCCGTCGAATATCTGACCGCCGTCGGCCAGGGAACGGTCCGGCTGGAGGAAGGGCCGCGGCTCGAGCTCGCCCCGGGGCACGTGAGGGTGCGCGTGGCCTACGTCGGGATCTGCCACTCGGACACCGCCATGGTCCGGGAAGGCCAAGGCCCCTTCCCGTCGCGTCTCGGACACGAAGTCTCGGGCGTCGTCACCGAGAGCCGAGACCCGGAACTCCGCGAGGGAACCAGAGTCGCTGCCTATATCAGCCACGGGTACGCCACGGAGGTCCAGGTACCCTCGGAACGAATCATCCCGCTCCACCCGGGATGCTCGTTGGCAGACGCCGCACTCTCGGAGCCCTTGGCCTGCGCGATCGGCGGAGTGGAAATGCTCGACCTTGCCAGCACGCCACGCGTCGTCCTCGTCGGAGCCGGCTTCATGGGCCTTCTGGCCCTCCGCCTCCTGGTGAGCCGCGGATTGGCCGTGACGGTCGTCGAGCCCCGAGAACGGACCCGTGAGCTCGCCCTCAGATGGGGTGCCGAAGCCGCGCTGGCCCCGGAAGAGGTTCCGGAGAGCATGCACGGACACCACCCCGTCGTCGTCGAGGCCACCGGCTCCGCCGGCGGGCTGGAGCTCGCCAGCAGCCTCGTCCAGATCGCGGGGACTCTCGGGATCCTCGGATACCACCAGTCCCACGGGGGGGCGGCGGACCGTCGACATGGAAAACTGGAACTTCCGTGCCCTCCGTGTCCTCAGCCTCCACCATCGGAACCCGGACGACGTCATGCGCTGGATGGACCGAGCCCAGCGGCTCAGCGCCAACCGCATCGTGGTCCCCTCCGAGCTCGTCGACAGGCACGTCTCGATGCCCGACCTCCCCGCCGTGTTCATGGAAGGCGAGCACGCGGACACGGTCAAGAGTCTCCTCGACCTCACCTCCGGCGTCCCGGAATGAGCCGAAGAGCCTATAGTCGGTGAGCATGGAAGAACGCGTGCTGGGACGGACGGGCCGGAAGGTGTCCGCAATTGGTTTGGGAACGTGGCAACTGGGCTCGGACTGGGGTGACGTCGGAAGGTCAGAAGCCCTCCAGGTGCTCGACGCCGCCGCCGCGTCGGGGGTGACCTTCTTCGACACGGCGGACGTCTACGGGGACGGTCGGAGCGAGCAGATCATCGGCGAGTGGCTCGCATCCCATCCCGACAGCGGGGGAACCGTGGCGACCAAGATGGGCCGACGGGTGCCCCAGCTTCCCGAGAACTACACGGTGGACAACTTCCGGGCGTGGCTCGACCGCTCCCGCCGCAACCTTGGCCGCGACACGCTCGACCTCGTTCAGCTGCACTGCCCCCCGACCCCGGTCTACTCCGACGACCAGGTCTTCGACGCCCTCGACCAACTCGTCGAGGAGGGCGTGATGCGCAACTACGGCGTCAGCGTGGAGACAGCCCAGGAGGCCCTCACAGCGATCGCGAGGCCCGGCGTCGCCTCGGTCCAGATCATCTTCAATCCGTTCCGGCTCAAGCCGCAGGATGAGGTCCTCCCCGCCGCGCAGGCTGCCGGCGTGGGGATCGTGGTGCGAGTCCCTCTCGCGTCAGGGCTGCTCAGCGGAAAATACAGCCGCGACACCAAGTTTTCGGAGAACGACCATCGGAACTACAACCGGGACGGCTCGGCTTTCGACGTCGGCGAGACCTTCTCCGGAGTGGATTTCGAGCGCGGCCTCGACGCCGTGGCCGAGTTCCAGGAGCTGGTTCCCGAGGGCGCGACGACTGCGCAGGCGGCCCTTGCCTGGATCATCTCGCAGCCCGGGGTCACAACGGTGATCCCCGGTGCACGGAATCCCGGCCAGGCGAAGGCGAACGCCGCCGCCGCGGACTCGGTGGGCCGGCTGGGACCGGATTTCGACGGCGGGGTGCGGCGGATCTACGAGAAGTACTTCCGCGAGTCAGTCCACTCGCGCTGGTAGGACCCTGACGACGACGGCGAGGGGCGCCTCCCACTCGGAAGGCGCCCCTCGTCGTCGTACTTCAGGCGGACCTACGGGCGGCGTCCGGCTCCGCCCGAATCGGTGCGCGCGGGCAGGACGAGGATCGCATCGCCCACCGGCCGCTCAGCGCCGCCCGAGGGGGAATTGACCAGGGCGCCCTGGGCCACGGCCGTGGTGGAGCCGCCTCCGTCGAGGTTCATGGCCTGCACCATCCCGAGGGACTGCGCGACGTCGGCCTCCTCCTTCAGGCTCAGCCCGAGAGAACTGGTCGAGCGGCCGTCAGCAGTCACGATGAGCGTGCGGCCTTGAGCGTCCGTGCCCGCGAAGGTGCGGGGGTTCCGCTTGTGGACCCAGCCGTAGTAGAAGCTGTTGGAATCGTTCTGGTGGACCATGCCGTCCTGCCGGACGGTCACGTCTTCCTGCCCGTCCTTGAGGAGCATCGGCCCCCCGTTGACGACGCTCGTGTCCTTGGTTGTCCTGAGCGGCCTGCCGTTCTCGCCGAGGACGTCGGCGGTGACCCTCATCTTCTGCCCGACGCGTGCGACGGCGCGCAGCTGCGCGACGTCGTCGCCCGTCGCCTGGACCGTATGACCACCGGGAGGCACCGAGGTTCCGCGAGCGGCGGTGACCGATGTGACAGTGTCGTGGCTGTCCACCGTGACCTCGAGGCCCGGCCCGGCCGGCGTCTTCGCGCCGAACTCGGGGGTGAAGGCGACGAGCTCGTTCGGGTTCGTGCAGGTCACGTCCTGCTGGGGCTGTTCGGTCGGCTGGTCGCCCTTTTCGCCGCAATTGCGGATGAGGCCGGGATCGCGGTTGATGCCCGTGAGCGGCAGGGTCGTGCCGCTTTCGGATAAGGATCCGTCCCAGCTGAGCCGCTGGATGCTCGTGCTGTTGCTCGTGCCGTCGAGGATGAGCCCGGGCCGGTCCCCCACGGGCTCGCGGAGCGTCTTGCCTCCGTAGACGCCGACGCCGGCCGGGTCACCCGGGGCGCCCGCCTTCGGGTCGAAGACGAAGAACCCGGCGTTGGTTCCCGCGATGGCATGCTGCGCTGCGGTGAGCTGGCTCGTGGTCTCCGGGCTCTCGAGGTCGGGACCGAAGGATGCGGCAAGCTCGCCGCGGTACTGCTTCGGGTCAATCGTGACGACGTCGAGGTTCCACGGTCCGCGCGTCTGGCCGATGCTCCCTGCATCGCCGTCCCAGCCGGTGTAGACAACCGAGGAGGAATAGCCCGCAGCCTTGATCTGTGCGACGAGCCCGGCGGCGTCCGCCTGAGCCGCGAACCGGCCAGCACGGACCCGGTAGCCGAGCGAACCGCCGGCGTCGGCCAACTGCGGCGAGACGACCTGTTCGACGCGCGCGTCGATGCCTGCGGCGTCGAGCTTCGCGGCCACCGCATCGGCGTTGGCTTCGCTCGAGAGGGCCGACGAGGGCGCGTCCGGGTCCGGCGAGCTCGAGGGGATCCCCACCTCGGCGGTCCAGAACAACGAGCTGTCAGTCCCACCGCGGTGGATCTTGGTCAGGGTGACGCCGGGGGCGAGAGTCGTCTCGGTCCGGGTTTCCGCGAGATCCGGGGCGCCAAGGTTGAGGTGCGCCGGGGCGACGACGGGGCCTGACGTCCCAGCGGCCTCCGTCGGACCGACGGGTCCGAGGAGGGCGAAGGAGACGGCGACGGTCAGGCCGGCGGCGAAGAGGCTTCGAGGGGTTCTGTGGGAAAGCACCGTTCAAGGCTAGGCAAGGCTTCCCGAGACGAGCACCGGATTCGACGAAGTTGGCGGAAGCTTCCCGTGGTGTTCACCTGGAAGCCGGCGGAGCCGGGGGCGTCGCCCGATCCCGTTCGGAGAGTGCTCGATTGGACTCGATGAACGTGAGGATCAGCTCCGTCACGACGGCCCGCTGTCTGGGGCTGAGTCCCTCCGATCCCTTGGGCACGATGAACGGATCTGGTTCCTCCTCGACCGCTCCCGCCAGCTCGTCGAGTTCCTCGCCGGTGAGGCGCAGGGCCGAGGCAAGGCTTCTCCGCGGATGCCCGCTCAGGGCCTCTTCGCCCGAGAGCAGAGCCAGGACTTGGTTGGTCGACAGCCTCGCTTCATTGGCCAGAGCGCTGACAGAGCGGAAGCCAGCTGACCGAATGGCTCGTGCCCATCGCTCCGGGATCTCCACGGTCCGGCTCCTTCCGGTTGGATCGACCCAGCCAACTCTAGGCCTCGTTCGGGCCGGCCGACTCTAGGCCTCGCTCGAGGCGCCGCCGTTCAGGGGCGTCGAAAATCCGCGCGCGGTCCGCGTCACTTTCTGCGGCGCCGAAGCGATAACCATGACGGAAGCCGGATTGGAATCTGTCCCCCATCACGTTCCAATCCGGCTTTTCCTGTCCCATGCAGCTGGGTCGGGCTGGAGACTCCCCCCAGTTTCTCCAGCCCGGCCGGCTGCGGGGCTCGGGCGATCAATTCGGATCCCGTGATGTCTCCGGCTTGTGCACGGACATGATCCACACTCCCGCGACTGCGGCGGCTCCCGCTGCGACAAAGCCGACGAAGGCTAGCGAAGGGGCGTTCGCGGCCTCCCCGAGCACCGTGATGGCGAGGGTGACGGCAACCATGGGGTCGATCACCGTCAGCCCTGCTACAACGAGTTCGTCGCTGCCGCTCGCGTGGGCCTTCTGGACTAGGCTCGCGCCGAGCGCCAAGGCGATGCCCAGCCCGGCGAGCCCTGTGAGCGCGAGCCACTCGAAGTCGCCTTGGACGATCCGCCCGATGACGGCCTTGGCCAGGGTCGCCACGAACCCGTAGAGGACTCCGGCTCCAGCGGTAGCGGCCGCAGCGCTGGGATGTCTGCGGGTCAGGACCCAGACGACGAAGGCCGCGACGATGGCACAAGCCATCAGGAGCAGCACGGTGAGCAGGTGCCGCTCGTCAACCTGGATGTCTTGGGCCGAGAGAGCGGCCAAGGCGACGAAGGCGCCGATTCCCAGGATGCAGAGGATGATCGAGAGGCTCTCCCTCTTGCCGGGGAGCCTGTGGGAATGCGCGCCGTTTGCCACGGCCGTCACCACCAGGGCAGACGCGCCGATCGGCTGGACGACCATGAGCGGGGAGAACCGCAGGGCCGTGAGTTGGAGGACGATGGCCGCACCTATCAAGCCTGTACCGACCAGCCAGACCGGCCGACGCACCAGCGCCCTGAAGCTGGTCTCCTGCTCGCCGTCGGACTCCACCCCTCGCCCCTGGCAGATCGTTCCGAGGGCGAGGAAGACCGCCCCGACGAGCGCGATCGGGATACCGAACCAGTGGGTGGAGGAGAAGACGCCCAAGCCCTTGGCCAACGCGACCCCGCCTGTCAGCATCAGCCGCTACCTCTCTGCGCCGACCTTTCGGTGTGGATACCCTCGCCGCGCGAGTCGAAACGGGTAGGGCTTCCGAACGGAAGCGGGGCGATCCGCGGCGTCCCTACACGATATAGGGTGGAAGACGGCGTCCCCTCTGGGCGCTGGCTTGAGGCAGTACCGCGACGGATGCTAGGGGAGGTGGCATGATTTCCCGGCCGCTCTTCCTGCGCCGGGCGGTCGACATCGCCGTGGCCTCCGACCCTGGGCTCGGGAGACTCCAGCTCGGGCTCGCCGGGGCCGGAAACGTGACCGCGTCCCTGGTGGCCGGCTACGCGCTCGCCCTGCTGCTTCACGCGGGTCCTCAAGGCACGGTCGTGTTCATGCTGCTCAGCGCAGTCGTGGCGATGATCGGCACCAACGCGCTCGTCGACCACCGCATCCGGGCCAACGCGGTGACGGCGGCATACTTCCCCCTCGCCATGGGCGCCGGCCTCACGGCCGGAACCCTGCTCGCGCCAAGCCAGCCAGCCTCCCTCAGCGGCTTCGTGGTCGTCATGTTCCTCGCCGTCTGGGTGCGCCGGTTCGGCCTCGCCTACTTCTTCTACGGCTTCATGCTCTGGAATGGCTACTTCTTCGCCTCCTTCCTGAAGACGACGCTCGTTGCACTCCCCGCTATGCTCGTCGCCATCATCGTGGCGACGGCGGTCGTGCTGCTTCTGAGCTGCACCGTCTTCCGGCGGCATCCTCGGCGGACTCTGGCCGCCGTCTTCCGCAGCATGAGCGCGCGTCAGCGGGGCCTCGCGCGCGCCTGCGCCGCCTTGATCGAGGCCGAGCCAGCGAGCCCCTCCGCCGAGCGGGCCTCTCGGGCCATCTTCCGGGCTCGGGCTCGCGTGACCGAGGCTGCGCTCATGAGCGACGGCTGGGCTGCCCACGCCCGAGCGCTGCCCGAGGGCTGGACGGCGTCCACGCTGCGCGCTCGACTGCTCGAACTGCAGCTCGGTTTCGACCGCCTGACCATCGGGGCCCGCCACCTCGCCGCCTCTGATGCCGGCCCCGCCGTCCGGCGCGCCGCCCTCGACGCCTTCGGCGCGCTTGCCGCCGCGAACCTGGCGCGCGCCCGGGCCGCCGCCGCAGCGCTCCCCGAGCTGGCCGCCGGGGAGCCCCGAAACGTGCGGGCAGCTGCCGCCGACCTGCAGCGCGGCTTCAGCATCGTCACGTCGGTGCCGAATCGGCCGGCGTTGAGCCGAGCCGTGCAGGAGAACGAGCCGGAGTTCGTGCCGGCGGCCGGGCTCGTGCTGGGGCAGCTGCCCGGGAATCCGAGCGTCGCCTCCGACGTCGATCCGCGGGGCGGCTCATGGAATCCCCTCACCCGGCTGCAGTTCTCCAGCAGGCAGGCCGTGCAGGTCGCGGTCGCCGGAATGCTCGCGATCCTCGTCGGGAGCCTCATCAGCGGGCAGCGCTACTACTGGGCGGTCATCGCGGCGTTCGTCTCCTTCGCGGGAACCGGCACCCGCTTCGACATCACCCGCAAGTCGCTCCTGCGCGTGCTCGGGACCCTGACGGGCCTCGTCGCGGGCGTCCTCGTCGCGCATCTCACCAACGGCCACGTCGTCGCGGCCCTTGCCGTGGTCGTGGCGAGCATCTTCTGCGGCAACTATCTGATGCGCATTTCCTATGCGTACATGATCTTCTTCCTCACAATCATGCTCAGCGAGCTGTACGCGATTCTGGGCGAGTTCTCCGACCAGCTCTTGCTGCTGCGCCTCGCCGAGACCGCAGCGGGAGCGGCGGTGGGAATCGCCGTCGCCCTCGTCGTGACTCCCGTCAGCACCCGCGACACCATCGAGGTGGCCCAACGCTCCGTCGTGGCGGCGACCGCCGATCTGCTCGACATCTTGCGGGAGCGTGCCCTTGACCCGGCCTCCGTGAGCAGCGACGTTCTCGACGAGCGCATCATCGCAGCGGACAACCAGCTGCGCCGGCTCGTCCTGGTCGGCGAGCCCCTCACCCGGTACCAGGTCTGGGAGAACCGCCCCCGCGCGATCCGGCGCCGCCTCACACTGGTCGCCAATGTCGTGGCGACAGCACGCTCCCTGAGCCACGCAGTGCGACAGCTGCCCCACGCCGATGGCGAGCTGGCCGCAGAGATCGAGAAAGTGGCTGATTTCGCCCGGGCGGTCCGCGACGTCACCCGAGATTCCGAGGTGGAGCCGGAAGGGCCCGTGCTCCCTGGAAAGGCACTGGATCCGAGCACCCTCGCCATCGCCCTGGGCGAGCCAGCTCAGGCCTACTCAGCGCTCGATCGGCTGCAGGCCCTGCTGAAGGAGCTCTCCCCGCAGCAAGTTCTGTCCTGATGGTCCACGACGACGGACGCTCGCCACGTGGACGCTGCCTGGCGTTCGAGGTAGACGACCTTCAGGCGGCCCTCGAACGGGTGGCCGCCGACGGCTACGACCTGGTGGGCGGGGGGGTCACTACGAGCACGCTTGGCGCATGGCCTCTGTGCGCGGACCGGAAGAATCATCGTGGCCGAGCGGACCGGCTGACGCCCCCGGTAGGCAGCCTCAGCGCGGCGTCCAGACCGTGAGCGCTCCTTCGTCGACGCGGACAGTCAGGATCCTGCCCTTGCCCAGGTGATCCCCGTCGAGCTGGAGGTCGTGCGGGCGGCTCGCTTGGATCCGGACCTGCTTGCCTCTGAAGTGGCCGAGGTCCGGCGGCGAGTGCCGACGGAACCGGCTCAGCAGCGTGCCTGCGACCCTGAACCAGCCAAGGACTCCGCGCGGTGCCACCGCGAGGACGTCCAGGATGCCGTCGTCGGGCTTTGCTCCGGGGAAGACCTCGACGTTGCCCTGTATCCGCCCACAGTTGCCGATCATGACTCCCCGTTGGCGCCTTTCGACCGCAAGGCGGCCGTCCACGTCGACCCGGATACGGTACGAGTCGCCGACGATGCTCTGCCCCGCGGAGACGACGTAGGCGAGCCACCCCGCCTTGGCCTTGAGATCGTCGTCGGTGTTCGCCATCACGGTCGCGTCCAGGCCCATCCCGGCCATGACCACGAAAGCCAATTCCTCGCCGTCGTCCGCCGAGGCCCACGCCACGTCGATTCGCCGTTCCTCACCTGACACGGCCGCAGCCAGCGCGTCCTTCGGGGCATCGACCGGGACACCAAGGTTGCGCGCCAGAAGGTTCCCCGTCCCGAGCGGGACCACGACCAGCGGGACGCCACTGCCCGCGAGTTCTCCGGCCACGGCCCGCACCGTCCCGTCTCCGCCGGCGACGACGACCACCCGGGCGTCTGCTCCGAGAGCCTCACGGGCCATCCGGGCGCCCGGGTCCTCAGCGGAGGTCTCGAGCACCAGGGGCTCAGCATCCCGCTCGGCGCACTGCTGGCGGAAGAACTCCGCAATCTCCTGAGCCCCCTGCTTGGTCGGATTCACGATCAGTGCTTCCACATGCCCTCCAGGCGCTCGGTTCCCTCCGCACGAGACTACCGAACGGGCGGGGCCCCGGAAGACGGAGCATCACCGGGCGGAGCCGGAGAGCCGCGTCGCCGAAGGCTGCTCCACGCCGAAGGCTGCTTCACGCTAAGGACGAGCCGCCGTCGTTCATCTCTCCCTCCGCCGCGCGCCCGACTCCCGCGGGCGCTGGCGGCCCTTGTCCTCCCCGCGATCCCCACGCGCCCGGGGTCTGTCAGCGACGTCCTCGTCCTCGTCCTCGTCCTCGTCCTCCCAGCGTCCCCCGATCATTGGGGGCAGCCCCCGCCCTTCCCGGGACTCGACGCCGAGGCGGCTCGTGGCCTCGGCAAAGCGCAGGTACGTGTCGACGCTGGCGATCACCACCCGCAGGTCGATGGTGAGGATCTCGATGCCCAGGAGGGAGACCCTCACGTAGGCATCGATCACCAGACCCTTGTCGAGGATGACGTTGAGGACGTCGGCCAGCGAGCTGGAGTGCGGCCGGTCCAGATAGCCCCCGCGGGGCTGGTACTGGGTCATCGTCATGGTCCACTTCCTTTCCACAAGGCGAGACCGATGCTTGGGAATACCCGACGGCGGCGGCTCGAATCAGGAAACGCCGTGACCAACGGCCCAAGCCCCCGGACGGCAGGGTGGTCTAGCGTTCTGAGAGGAGACGGCTCGCGCGCCGCCTTCTGCGAGACGGGGAGGCACCCAGGATGAATGGTCAACCGCTGACGAAGGTCATGCTGTGGGCCGCGGTCGTCGTCGCCGGGTTCAACGCCCTGTCCGGGATCGCGGGCGGGCTTGCCATGATGGTGACCAACGGGCTCGGCATGCCCAGAAGCTTCCTAGAGCACAGCCCCTTCGATTCGTTTCTGCTGCCCGGCCTGATCCTGCTCGCGGTCGTCGGCGGGACGCAGGCCACTGCCTTCGCCCAGCTCATCCGGCGCGCAGCATCCGGCCTGCTGTGGAACGCAGTCGCCGGATTCGGGATGGTCATCTGGATCAGCGTGGAGCTGATGATGATCCGCCAGTTCACTTGGCTGCAGGTCCTGTATCTCGCCACAGGGCTCCTCCAGCTCGCACTGACCTTTGGGTTCCTGGGCATCACGTCGTGGTTTCCACCGCTTGAGCCCGAGCGTTCCGCCTCCTCCTCCCACGCGGACCCGCGGCGCGCTTCACGGAGGCGCACGGCCTAGGCCGTGAGCTGACGCCTCCCGCACCGGCGCAGGCATCGGTGAGGATCGCGAGACTGCGCAAGGTGGGCACTCCTGTCCCGATTGCCCCCGTGCGGGCACGACTGCCAGAGTAGGTGTGACAGAAGGAGAGGGACCGTGGACATCACCGAGGTCATCCTGAACGATCATCACGAGCAGCGCCGCATGTTCGGCATCCT
>NZ_DAIUJO010000063.1:0-3146 GCF_036848755.1 Sinomonas sp.
TCCTCGCGCTCCTCCGGCCTGGGCCGCGGCCGGCTCGGCCGCTCACCCGGCGGCCTCCTCCGGCGCGGTGCCTCCTCGCGATCGCGCTCACGAGGAGCTTCGCGACGGCGGGGAGCCGGTCGCTGCTCTTCGTCCGTCATCTTCAGCGCCCCTCCCTTCGTCGCGCATTGCCCTCGAGGAGGCGGGCCACGAGCTCCCGCTCGAGTTCGGATGCCTCCTCTTCCGAAATGCTTCCCTCGTCGCGGGCCTGGGCGACAGCCTCAAGCTCGCGCCGGATGGTCGCAGGGTCGTAGAACTGGCGCTCGGCCTCCTCCTGAAGACGCTCGGCCACCCAGACGACACCGCGCGCGGGAGCGAGCGGCAGTCCGAAGAGGCCCGAGATGAGACCCATCAGACCTCCCCGGTGAAGTCGTAGGGCGCCTGCGGTCCGATGAGGCGGAACGTGAGGCGGCCCGCACCCTCTCGTGCAAGGGATTCGGCCACCTGCTCGAACTCGGCCTGCCGCGCCCTCTCGACGAGTGCCGCCAGATCGAGGACATCCTCGGCCTGGCTGGCCTCTCGCTCGATCGTCTCGCGGGCCAGCGGTTCGAGTGCCGAGCGGATGCGGGGCGCTTCAGCCTCGGCCTTGTGCTGGAGCCCCTGAACAATGAGCTCCCCGAGCCGGATCCGCTCGTCGCGAGTCTCATCCTCGGAAGTCCCCGAAATCGCTTCCCGAAGCGACGCGATTTCGGGATCCTCGCGAATGAGCTCGGCGAGCACTGCGTCCCGGACGAAGCGCGCATGGAGGGAGAACTGGGCCGCGTCGCCGATTCGCCGCAGATTCTCCTCGTACAGGCCGTACTGCGGATCGAGGACTTCGTCGGTGAGGGTCTCCTCGTTCGGGACGATGGTTCCGAAGACCATCGGCAGGACGGGCGCCGTGGCGGCGATTCGGTCGAGGACCGAGCTGTGAGCCATGAGGTCGTCGGGGGTGCCGATCGTTTCCGGCTCGGCGAGCGGGGACACGAGGGCAGCGTGCGCCTCGGACGGAACAGTCAGGATTTCCTCGCCCCGGAGTCCGGTCAGTCGAGGAATCTTGGCCTGGGCCGGGACAACGCCATATACGTAGAGGTTCATGGGGATCTCCGATGCGGCTCCATCCCTACCCTTCATCCCTGCGGCGGCGGGACGGGCGCGCTTCTTCCTTGTCGTCGTCGTCCTTGTCCCGATCCCCGACCAGCGCATCCTTCACGCCGCCGATCACGCCCTTGGTCTTCCCGTGGGAGCCGCCCTCGGACATATCGCCGATCATGTCGGGGAGGCCCTTGCCGCCCTGCTGCGTCAGGTCGAGGCGGTTGGTCGCCTCGGCGAAGCGCAGATAGGTGTCGACGCTCGCGATCACGATCCTTGCATCGATGGTGAGGACCTCGATGCCCACGAGCGAGACTCGCACGTACGCGTCGATCACAAGGCCCTTGTCGAGGATGACGTTGAGGACGTCGGCGAGAGAACTGGAATGCGGGCGATCGAGGTAACCGCCTCGCGGCTGCATGGCCGTGCTGCTCATGGATCCACTCCTAGCGTGGCTCTAGCGGGGAAGGGTCTGGTCGGACGTGATCGGTTCAGTTCAGCCGTCTTGCTCATCGGCGCCCCCTGGTCCCCGAAGGCTCACGGTCCTGATGGCCTCGCCGGCCGTCCGCCTCGTCCTCCGGCTCTTCCTCGTCCTCGGGCTCCTCTTCTTCGTCCTCGTCGTCGTACTCGTCTTCGGGCTCCTCTTCGCCCTCGGGCTCCTCTTCCTCTTCGTCCTCGTCGTATTCGTCGTCGTACTCGTCTTCAGGCTCTTCTTCGTCCTCGGACTCCTCGTCCTCGGACTCGCCTTCACCCTCTTCCTCGTCCTCGTACTCGTCCTCGGGTCCTTCTTCTCCCTCGTCCTCGTACTCGTCCTGGCCTTCTGTCTCCTCGGGCTCCTCTTCTTCGCCCCGCTGCTGGCCCTCCTCGGCCTGACGCTGCTCGTCCGCTTGACGCTGTTCTTCCTCCACGACCTCCTCGTGGGTACGGACGATCTCGCCGTCACGGATCTCGCCGCGCCAGCCCTCGGTTGCCTCGGGGTCGAGGATCGTCGACGTCATGACGTGGCGGACATACCGCTTGAGTTCGACCCGCACACGCCGTCCGACGGCGCGCCAGATCTGAGCCGTCTTTTCGAAGAAACCCTGGGGGTAATATTCGACGACTGCACAGATCTTGGTCAGACGCGGCCCGTATTCATGGAATGTGACCGCACCGTCGAGATGGCCCTTTTGTCCCTTCGACTTCCAGATGATCCGGTCGTCAGGAACCATCTCCTTGATCTGGGATTCCCAAGTGCGGTGGGAGAGGAATACCTGGCCTTTGAATGAGACCTTCCCCTGGTCCTCGTCGTGCTCGACGTTTTTGACCTTCTTCATGAAGTCGGACCACTCTTCGAATTCGGTCCACTGGTTGTAGGCGACCTTGACGGGAACGCCCACGTCGACCCATTCGACGATATTGACGAGCTTCTGCTTCCGGCTGCCCCGGCTGCCCTTTCCCGTAAGGGCTTGAGCGCCGGCGCTGACGGTGTCCTTCACCTTGTCTTTCACACCGGTCAGGGCGCCGCCGACGGCGGCCAAGGCTGGGCTCTTGCCCTGAATCTTTGCCTTGATGCCCTCGCTGACGGCCTTGTCCTTGATGCTCGGCCCCGAGGACTTTCCTTCGGTGAAGTCACTGAGCTTCCCGGTGAGGCCCTCGACCTTGTCGCTGACCTTGCCAATGCCATTGTTCACGAGCGAGGACGCGAAGCTGCCCGCCGCGTCCTTCAGGCCGCCCAGACCGATCTTGTCGGTCAGGGTGCCGGAGTCTGCTTTTGCCTCCATGGCGTGTCTCCTCTGACGACAGGTCTACTCGGACGACGGCTTCCCGGTTGAACGGCCCGATGACGTCGCGCGGCGGGGAGCACCGCGCCGCTCGGTGCCGGGGCGCGATCCTGCCGGGCGTGGACGGGCCGGGCGCATCGGCTTCTGATCTGCGGACGAATCGGATTGACCGTCGGAGCTGCCGCGCCCTCTCCCCGAATCCTCGCGTTGGCCCGAGCGTGCGCGTTCTGAGCCACTGCGTTCTGAGCCACCGCGGGCCGAGCCACCGCGGGC